>JALVSV010000334.1 GCA_027024125.1 Methylothermaceae bacterium
GGTGGCTTTGAAGGATTCACCGTTGTCCTCGAGGAAGATGAGGTCGATGGTATAACGGGTCGGCTTTGTGGGGTCCTGATTCAGCTTGGTTTCGAGGGTCTCGAACCATTGACGGCACGCTGCCGTGTCTGTGTTGAAAGACTCTTCGAAGATCGGTTGGGTCACCAGGGTTTCCAGGAAGGTTTCGTCGTAATGGATGCTATGTCTGCGAATGACATCGTCCACCTCCAGCCAAGTGCGGATCAAGCGTTCCAGGCCAGCCCCACGAATCGGGGGAGTGTCGGTGTCTGGCAACAATGCCGCCTTGGTGAGTGCCAGTTGCAGTAGATATTCGTGCAGTTCGTCGTCGTCTTTGACATAGTGTTCCTGCTTGCCTTTCTTTACCTTGTAAAGAGGGGGTTGGGCAATGTATATGTACCCGTTCTCGATCAACTCGGGCATTTGCCGATAGAAGAAGGTCAGGAGCAATGTTCGAATGTGAGCACCATCCACGTCTGCATCGGTCATGACGATGATGCGGTGATATCGTAATTTTTCCAGGTCGTAGTCATCCTTGCCGATACCACATCCCAGAGCGGTAATCAATGTGGCAATTTCGTCGGAAGACAACATCTTGTCGAAGCGCGCTTTCTCCACATTGAGAATCTTACCCTTGAGGGGAAGGATGGCTTGACTGCGGCGATCCCTGCCCTGCTTGGCGGACCCCCCCGCAGAATCACCCTCGACGATGAACAGTTCGGAGTGGGCCGGATCCTTTTCCTGGCAGTCGGCTAGTTTGCCTGGCAGGCCACCCATGTCCAGAGCGGTTTTGCGTCGCGTCATCTCCCTGGCCTTACGGGCAGCTTCACGGGCCCGGGCAGCATCGATGATCTTGCCGGCGATGGCCTTGGCTGCCTGCGGAATTTCGAGCAGAAAATCCTGTAGTTTTTCCGCCACGATCTGTTCCACCACCGGCTTGACTTCCGAGGAGACCAGTTTTTCCTTGGTCTGGGAGGAGAACTTGGGGTCTGGCACTTTCACCGACAGAATGGCGGTCAGCCCTTCTCGAATGTCGTCCCCGCTGGGGTGGATCTTGTGTTTTTTGATCAGTCCCTGGGATTCAAGATACTGGTTCAGGGTGCGGGTGAGGGCTGCACGGAATCCTGCCAGGTGGGTCCCACCGTCCTTTTGAGGGATGTTATTGGTGTAACAGAATACATTCTCCTGATAGGTATCGGTCCAGACCAAGGCAGCTTCCACTGCGATACCGTCTTTTTCCCCCTGAATGTGCAGGATATTGTCGAAGAGAGGGGTCTTGTTGCGGGCCAGGTGTTCGACGAAAGCCTTGATTCCACCTTCGAACTGGAAGATGTCTTCGCGGTCGCAACGCTCGTCACGCAGCATGATACGGACGCCGGAATTGAGGAAAGATAACTCACGCAGGCGTTTTGCCAGGATGTCATAGTGAAATTCGGTATCGCCAAATATCTCTGGGCTGGGTTTGAAACGAATCCTGGTGCCAGTGTGTTTGGTGGTTCCCACCACCTCCAGAGAAGTTGCTGGATCGCCCATATGGTAGACCTGGCGGTAATGTTTGCCATCACGCTTGATTTCCAGGACCAACTCCTCGGACAAAGCATTGACAACCGAGACGCCGACACCGTGCAATCCTCCGGATACCTTGTAGGCATTGGCATCGAACTTCCCCCCTGCATGGAGGACGGTCATGATGACCTCGGCTGCGGATCGGCCTTCCTCTTCGAGGACATCGACTGGAATACCACGGCCATCGTCTTCGACCGATACCGAACCGTCTGCATGGATGGTGACCGTAATATGGGTGCAGTAACCTGCGAGGGCTTCGTCGATAGAGTTGTCTACCACTTCGAAGACCATGTGGTGCAGGCCTGTACCATCGTCAGTGTCACCGATATACATGCCTGGACGTTTGCGCACGGCCTCCAGTCCTTTCAAAACCTGGATGTTCGAACTGTCGTAAGTCTCTGCGGTTGCTTTGCTTGTCATATACCTTTATCTGCAGATGAATGGGATCAGGATGAAACCACGTTGCCATGTTTCAACTGAAACACCTGATTCACGTGGGGAAGTAGATGTGCCACGGTATCAGGATGGGTGGCCGTAATGAAAACCTGTTCATTGGAATGGACGATCAAATTACCCAAAAGTGCCTGATTTCCCTGGTCCAGCTCAGATGCCAAGTCGTCGATCAGTAGACACCCAGGTAGCGGCATCGAACGTCCCTGAGCCAGGATCAGAGCGTAAACCAACAGCTTCATCTGGCCCCGGGAAAACCGTCGGCGGACGGGCTGGGTATCGTTGAGGACCATGAAATCGTCGCGGTGGGGGCCACTGTGTGTGCAACCATAACGTAAATCCCTGTCGAGATCATTGACCAACGCTGTATCTAAGTCTTTTTCCCCCATCCAACCAGGGAGATAGCGCAATTCCAGATTTCCCCCAACTCCCAGTAGCTGAGCAATTGCAACAAAATGTTTCCCTAGTGCCTTGAGATAGCCATTTCGGCAACAGCTGACCATTTTACCGTATTTGGCCATCTCTTGCCCCCATAGTATGGCACCTTTCCGGTCTTTGGTCTTGAGTGCGGAATTGCGTTGATTCAGGGCCCGCCGGTAGTTGCGCCAAAGATTCAAATAGGAAGGATCAAAATAGAACACGCCCCAGTCGAGAAAGCGGCGTCGGGCACGGGGCGTGTCGTCCAGCAGTGAGTGGCGGGACGGATCAATCAGCCTGACAGGGAACACCCTTAACAATTTGGCTCTGGAGTCCACTTTCTGCCCATCGATCTTAAGCTCCCGTTGGCTGCCTCGAAAACCAATGCCGATACGACGCTCATTTTCCGGCTCCAGTAAACGACCGGCGATGGTCAGCGAATTCGTTCCTTGTTGGATGAGGTCTGCGACTTTAGCTGTGCGGAATGAACGGGAGTAGCTGAGCAGATAGATTGCTTCGAGGATGGAGGTCTTGCCGCTGGCATTGGGACCAGTGATCAGGTTGACATTGGGAGCGGGTTGCAGGGAAAGGGAATTCAGGTTTCTGAGTTGATGGATATCGATGCGGTGCAAATACATCCCATCATGATAGCGAAAGGTGGCATCACGGGGCCAGCAGATATGCGCAGAAGTCGTTGCCCCATTCCCTGAGTCTGGCGATCCTGTACTCTCTGTCTTCCACCAGGATCGAAATTCCAGGTTTGAGCCTCGACTGGGGCAGCAAGAGTAGGTCTTCCTGGTGTGAAGAGATGAAATGGATGGCAGGTTCCGGCCCCAGACCCGGAATGATGGCTGTGGTGGGTAGAAATCGGCCGTCCAGTAGATCGAGCCCGAATCGCCCCTGGTTACCAAACATACCCGGTTGGATCCAGCGAATGACCGCGAGCTGGATCGTCTCATCCAGGAATTTCAGGCCCAACAGTTCTCCCGGGCAAAGGCATACATTCGTTTCAATCATTGCCATTGAGTCATTTGGGTACTGCTTCAAAAGGGCATTGACATGCCGATGTGGACGATGCCAGTCGGAGTTGTCCCCATGTTTGGTTGAATTGCAGGGTGTATCAGGCAGTATGACTTCGAAATCGGGGACTGATAACCATTGGGTATTTTGCAGGGGGGTGCGTTGCCATCTTTTGAGCTCGGACAACGTACACTCCCAGCCACACCATAACTCGTCCACCCGTTTTTCCTTCTGGTAAGCAAGGTCGGAAAGCTGGACAAGATGATGTTGCCATCGTGTCCTCATGGATCGGGGTAACTCGTTGGTTACCCTGGTTTCAATATTCAGATAGCGAGTTCTTTCATTGCTGTTGGGGAAATGATTGTAGCGGCATGGCGGCTGCGCCTGATCCGGATCGAAATACCAGCAATTCGTGGAAGGGTTGTCAGCGATGGTGAGCTTGTCTTTGTGTTTTTCCAAAAAAAGCCAGCCCTGAGGCAAACAGGAAGGGTCGTGTTGCATCGGGTTCAACGCCATGAATGCAAGGATGCATTTGATTTGTTCGAGCGGAGAGAAGGAGCCAAGCTGGGATAAGGGTTCGGTGACGGAAAAGTGCAGCCAGCCCTCTTCCTCTCCTTGGCGGTAATGGTTGAATAGGCGTCTCCAGGTGCTGTTGGCAATGGGTTCACCAAGCTGGATGATACGCAGCATCATTTGTCCAAGCGATGCCAGGG
>JALVSV010000335.1 GCA_027024125.1 Methylothermaceae bacterium
GGTCTTGTTCGACTGAATAGGCCCGATAAAATGCCAGGTGATGTCAAAATGTCCCAGTGAGCATTGTTTCCTCAAGGCTTCCTGCAGATAGTTCTCTCCAAAATGGCGTACGCCACCTCGGTAGGCCTCGAGCAGACACGATACCGGTTGCGTCTTGCCCACGGCCACCAGGACCACCTGGTCATCACGCCCTGCCAGACCCCTCGCCTGTTCGATTCTTTGTTGCAATGCGTGCAAATGATCCGTAACCATGTTCCCTGCACTATACTTTTTCATATTTGCTTGATTCGTTGTCTTCAGTCGCCTGGTTCCAGAGGAGATATTGATACTATGGATATTGCAGAATTACTCGCCTTCTCGGTCAAAAACAATGCCTCAGACCTTCACCTGTCGGCAGGTCTCCCACCAATGATCCGCGTCGATGGCGACATCCGCAGGATCAACGTGCCGGCCCTCGAGCACAAGGAGGTCCACGCATTGGTTTACGATATCATGAGCGACAAACAGCGCCGTGATTACGAGGAATTCCTGGAAACCGACTTCTCGTTCGAGCTTCCCGGTGTCGCGCGTTTCCGTGTCAATGCCTTCAATCAGGACCGGGGAGCCGCCGCGGTTTTCCGTACCATTCCCTCCAAGGTTCTGACCCTGGAAGATCTTGGATGCCCCACTTTTTTCCGCGACGTCACCCAAAAACCCAGGGGATTGGTACTGGTCACCGGCCCCACAGGTTCCGGTAAATCGACAACCCTGGCGGCGATGATCGATTACATCAATTCTAACAACTACACTCATATCCTGACCATTGAGGATCCCATCGAATTCGTCCACCAGAGCAAGAAGTGCCTCATCAACCAGCGTGAAGTCCACCGTGATACCCTGGGGTTCAACGAAGCCCTGCGATCGGCTTTGCGTGAAGACCCGGATGTGATCCTGGTGGGGGAAATGCGTGACCTGGAAACCATACGCCTGGCGCTCACCGCCGCAGAGACCGGTCACTTGGTATTTGGGACCCTGCATACGTCTTCGGCTGCCAAAACCATCGACCGTATCATCGATGTGTTCCCCGCGGCAGAAAAGGCAATGATCCGCTCGATGTTGTCAGAATCACTACAGGCGGTCATCGCCCAGACCCTGCTCAAGAAGATTGGGGGTGGTCGAACCGCCGCATGGGAGATCATGGTCGGAACCTCGGCCATCCGCAACCTCATCCGGGAAGACAAGGTGGCACAAATGTATTCTGCCATTCAGACCGGTCGTAAGGAGGGCATGCAAACCCTCGATCAGCATCTCCAGGAGCTGGTGGAAAAAGGCATCATTTCCCGTCAGACTGCACGGGTCAAAGCTCTCAACAAAGCGGCATTTTAAGGAGATTCCAAGATGAACATCGAGTCGCTACTTACCTTGATGGTACACAAAGAAGCTTCGGATCTATTCATCACGGCGGGCCGCCCCCCCTGCATCAAGGTCAATGGAAAACTTGAACCTCTCAGCCCCAAGGATCTGTCTCCCGCCATGGCCACTGAACTGGTCACCAGCAGCATGGACAGCCGTCAGCTGGACGAATTCGAGAACGCCCGCGAGTGCAATTTCGCCATCAGCATGGACAATCTCGCCCGTTTCCGCGTCAGTGCCTATTATCAGCGCAACCATCCTGCCATGGTGATACGGCGCATCCAGGACTACATACCCGATGTGGAAGAGCTGCACCTGCCACCGATACTCAAGGATCTGGCAATGACCAAGCGCGGACTGATCATCTTCGTCGGCGCCACCGGCACCGGCAAGTCCACCTCGCTGGCATCGATGCTCAAATATCGCAATCACAACAGTTCCGGACACATCATCACCATCGAGGACCCGATCGAATACAGCCATAAGCACGATGGCTGCATCGTCACCCAAAGGGAGGTGGGGACAGATACCGAATCCTATGAAGTGGCCCTGAAGAACACTTTGCGACAGGCACCCGACGTGATTCTCATCGGCGAAATCAGAACCCGCGAAACCATGCAGCATGCCATCACCTTCGCCGAGACCGGGCACCTGTGCCTCTCCACCTTGCATGCCAACAATGCCAACCAGGCCCTGGACCGTATTCTTCACTTCTTTCCCGAAGACATGCACAGCCAATTGTTTATGGACCTTTCACTCAACCTAAAAGCCATCGTCGCCCAGCAACTGATTCGCCGCGCCGATGGTGAGGGGCGCTATCCGGCCGTCGAAATCCTCATCAATACACCGCTTGCCTCCGACATGATCCGCAAAGGGGAGGTGCACAAATTGAAAGAACTGATGAAGCGCTCCCGGGAACAGGGAATGCAAACCTTCGACCAATGCCTCTACGATCTCTACCAGGCAGGAAAAATCAGCTACGAAGACGCGCTCAACGCGGCCGACTCCCGCAATGAGGTTCGGTTGATGATCAAACTGGGTGGAGACGGTGGCATAGACAAATTCGCCGGAAGCGAGGATCGGATGCATTTGGTAGAGGATGAATAATGGCCTTCATTGCGCCTGGGCACGCCCCTCCAAGCGCCCATCCTGGATCCTGGACTTACTGACGATTTCCCCCGGGCCTGAATATTCTTTTAGGTGGAAAGCGCGGTGGATATCGGACTGCTCCAGCCTTGCTCTGCCTTCTCCGTGTCTTCACAGTGAATGTTCAGATCCATCACCTGGGATCGCTGTCCCGGTATACCACTTTGCCATTCACCAAGGTCAGGAGGACTTTTCCCCGCATCGTCTCTCCCCAAAAAGGTGTGTTACGTCCCCGGCTGATCCAGGTTTGTTCTCCCACCTGCCAATTCGCCCGAGGGTCGAAGACACACAGATCAGCAACCCCCCCCACCACGATCCTGCCAGTTTCGATTCCAAGAACCGAAGCCGGGCCGGAGGTCAGACAGGTAAGTGCCCGCACCAGCGACAACCTGCCCTTGTCAACCAAATCCAAGGTCAGGGACAATAAGGTTTCCAATCCTGAAATACCAGGTTCGGTAGCGGCAAACACATCGGCCTTGGCATCTTCTTCATGGGGTTGATGGTCGGAACAGATCGCCTGGATCATGCCATCAGCGACTGCCTGACGCAAACCGTCCCGATCAGCAAACGTGCGAAACGGGGGCAATACATGGGCGATAGGATCGAAACCTTCAATCGCTTCTTCGGTCAGGTGTAAGGAATGCGCTGCGACATCACTACTGACCGGAAGCCCGTTCCGTCTTGCTGCACCAATCATGGCAGCGGCACGGCAAGTGGAAAGGCAAGAGAAGTGGACCCGGGTACCGATCTCTTCCACCAGGGCCAGAATCTGCGCCACAGCCACAGTCTCGGCACTGGGAGGGATCCCAGGCAAACCCAGACGGGTTGCCACAGAGCCTTCATGCACGGTGCCACTTCCAGCCAACCAGGGATCCATGGGACGCACCACGACCAACAGGTCATAGGTGGCTGCATATTCCAGGGCACGGCGCCAAATCAAAGGATTGGCTACAGCGCGCATGCCATTGCTCACCACCTGGCAACCCGCACCCTTGAGTGCATACATCTCGCTCAACGACTCCCCCTGGAGACCCTGAGTCAGTGCTCCAATCGGAATCACCTTGGATCGGGCAGCCAATTCGGCCTTTTCCCGAATCAGTTCGATCACTGCAGGTGTATCACAGGGCGGCGCTGTCTCTGGGCTACAGCACAATGTCGTCACTCCTCCCTTGACCGCTGCGTTAGATTCACTGGCAATGGTCGCTTTGTGCTCGAAACCCGGTTCACGCAAATGGACACTGAGGTCGATGAAACCCGGAGATACGACCGCCCCCTCAATATCAAAAACCTGGTCGGCGACGAAACCTTCCGGAGGTTGCCGCAGCGCCACGACTCTGCCTTCGGCGATGAACACATCCGAGGTCGACGAAGTCCCATCCCCAGAATCCAAAAGACGCCCGTTGAGCAGGGACAGTTTCGTCACTGCCCCGACCTCATCGCCAGAACCATGACCGCCATGCGAATGGCGATGCCGTGGCCGACCTGCTCCAAGATCACCGAATGCCGGCCATCGGCCACAGCGGAGGAAATTTCCACCCCCCGATTGATTGGGCCCGGGTGCATGACGAGGACATCGGGTTTCGCTTTGGCCAATCGTTTAGAGGTCAGGCCGTAACAACGGTAATATTCACGCTCGCTGGGCAGCAACGCCCCCTCCATTCTCTCCTTCTGCAGCCGCAACATGATGATGACATCCACATCCTCCAGCCCTCGATCCAAATCGCAGAAGGGTTTCACACCCAAAGATTCCACGGCAACAGGCAGCAGGGTTCGGGGGGCCACCACCCTGACCTCGGTCACCCCCAATGCCTTTAATGCATGGATCTGTGAACGGGCAACTCGTGAATGCAGAATGTCGCCGACGATGGCCACCTTCAACGGACCAAACTCAGGTTTGTGCCGGCGTATGGTGAACATATCGAGCAGTGCCTGGGTGGGATGAGCATGCCGGCCATCCCCGGCATTGATCACGCTGATGTGGGGGGCGACATGACGGGCAATGAAATGAGCCGCTCCGCTGCCGGCGTGCCGGACCACGAACATATCGACACTCATGGCTTCCAAATTACGTATCGTGTCGAGCAGAGTCTCTCCTTTGGCGGTAGCAGAGACTGCGACATTGATATTGAGCACATCGGCAGAAAGCCGCTTGGCAGCCAGTTCAAAGGTGGTACGGGTACGGGTGCTGGTTTCGAAAAACAGATTGACTACGGTCTTGCCTCGAAGCAGCGGAACCTTCTTGACCTGTCGTTCGCGGACGCTGCCAAAAGTCTCTGCCGTATCCATGATGCGATGCAACCACTCTGAGTTCAATCCCTCTACGGTGAGAAAATGACGCAAGCGTCCTTGCTCATCGAGTTGCAAATCCCTGACCGATATCATCAGCCATTCACACTGTGAAGTTCCAATCGTAGGGGTGATGGTCCGGTCAGTTTAACCCTCTGCCCCGGTGCCAACTCAATTTTGGCGCCACAACAATCTGCCTGAATGGGGAGCTCCCGCCCATTGCGCACGATCAAAACCCCTAGGACGACTTGGCGGGGACGGCCGTAATCGAACAGTTCATTGAGGGCGGCGCGTATGGTACGCCCGGTATAGAGAACATCATCGATCAAAATAACGTCACGGTTTTCGGTGCTTGGTAGTTGGCTGGGCCTCACCTCCGGGTGCATTCCGATACTGGAAAAGTCGTCGCGGTAGAAAGAGATGTTGAGCTGACCAATCGATCCTGAAATCCCCAAACGCTGTTGCAATATCTCGGCGATCCAGACTCCCCCGGTGTGAATTCCCACCAGCAGTGGATCGATCAACCCACGTTCCTCCATTTCCCGCTGCAGACATTCCCCCAAAGCAGCAATCAAGGCTTCCACGTCCAATTCAGCGATGGCAGTATTCATGCTGCCCTCTCATGATCATCCAGCCAAGTCTGCAGAATCAATTTGGCTGCAACTTGATCGTTGAAAGCGTGGACCCCGCGAGCACGCAGATTGAGCTCATCAAATAACATCCGCCGGGATTCGATACTGGTCAAGCGCTCATCCACGTTATGGACTGGCAAACGGTAACGAGCTTCCAATTGACGACAGAATTTGCGTATGAGGGGAGTGATTGGATTGTCGCCACCATCCTCCTGGTAGGCAATTCCCACAATCAGTGCCTGGGGCTGCCAATCAGCCACCAGGCGATCAATGGCCTCCCAGCGCACCCGTTTTTTTTCCGACCGAATGGTTTCAAGGGGAGAGGCCGTTCTGGTGATTTTCTGGCCCACAGCCACACCGATCCTTTTGGTACCAAAGTCGAAACCCAGATAGGCACCTGATTTATCCATGACCAGCCTGGGAAGACAAGAGATCAAGATCCACCCCCATGAGCGCTGCAGCCGCTTTCCAGCGTAGTGGCGGAGCCAGGTCGAATAAAATTTCTGCAGCAGCAGGACCATTGAGCCAGGTATTCTCCAGAATCTCTCGCTCCAATTGCCCCTCACCCCAACCCGCATATCCCAGAGATACGAGCAACTTATTCGGCCCACAGCCACAGGCAATCGCCTCCACGATATCCTTGGACGTGGTCAATCCAATTTCATCACTGACAGCCAGGGTTCCCTGCCAGTTTCCCACTGGACTATGAATGACGAATCCACGTTCAGGTTGGACAGGACCGCCCCAAAAGACCGGGATATCACCTGCTGCTTCGTCTTCCAGCGGTATCTGCATCGATTCCAGGACTTCAGACAGACGCATATCGAGGGGACGGGAGATAATGATCCCGAGTGCCCCTTCAGTACTGTGTTGGCACAGATAGGTCACCGTCTGGGAAAAATTGGGATCCTCAAGTGCCGGCATGGCAATCAGGAACTGACCTGTAAGAAGATTTTCTCGTCGTTGCGTCATATGTTTCAGCGTCCTTCAGCGATCCATAGCCAGACCCGCTTCGTTATAGAAGGTCCAAGTTCGGGTAATCACCAGAACGTCCGTCTGGGCAGCCAGTTCCTTTGGAAACGCAGCAAATGGAGCCGCGAGTTTTACAATCCGTACTGCTGCATCATCCAGAACCCGATAACCGGAAGAACGGTGGAGTTTGATCTTCCTCACCCTCCCATCTTTGGCCACATAGACACTGATCAGCAGCCGCCCTTTCAGTCCTTTTCTTCTGGCTTCATCGGGATAGTTCAGATTGCCTATCCGTTCAACCTTTTCCTGCCAGGCTCTTTCATAGGCGGCGGCGATATATTTATGGGCACTGATCTGGTGAACCGGGGTAACCCGTTCATGACTGAAGCGCAATCTTTTCTTTGGCATGACACCCAGGTCGGCTATCTGGCGCGCCAGCAACCTGGGATCAAGTTGCGGCTCGGCCCTGACGATTTCCTCCACCCGTTTTTCCACGTGTTTCCTGGCATTGGCCTGCGCGAGGACCTGCTTTTGGTTGCGCTGATTGGGGCGCTGTTTCATTCTCGGACGTGGTTGAACCGGAACGGGTGGCCGTTTGGCTGCAACTGGCAGTGGCTCTGGTTTCATCTGTTTTATTTGGGGTCCGCTGCCCTCGCTATCGGTAGGCGCCAGATAGTCCGCATTTTCCGGCCGTTTGCTGTCGTGATTCTCGATCAGCTCAATATCCAAGGGACGGGACAGGCGTTTGACAGGCTTTGGTAAACTGAAACCCACACTGAATATCAGTGCTGCGTGCAGAGCCAATGCCACCAACACCGCTACTAACAATCGATCCGATGTATTTCCCAAGGTTTGCATCATCGCTGCAACAGACCCTCGATTTCATTCATCAGTTTGGCACTGATATTCAGTCTGAATAGTTTATCCAATTCCTGTATACATGTGGGACTGGTGACATTGATCTCAGTAAGATAATCACCAATGACATCAAGACCGGCGAACACCAGCCCGCGTTTGCGCAGTTCCTCCCCTACCTGGCCACAAATCCAAAGATCGCGTTCACTCAGCGGTCGCCCTTCCGCTCTCCCGCCAGCCGCCAGGTTTCCACGAAGCTCTCCTGGGGCAGGAATACGTGCCAAGGCATAAGGGATCGGTTCGCCATTGATCATGAGAATACGTTTATCTCCCTGGGATATTTCAGGTAAATACCTTTGCGCCATGACGAACCTGTTGCCATGTGCCGTCATGGTTTCCAGGATCACACTGATATTGGGATCATCTGGTTGCAGAAAAAAAATCGATGCCCCTCCCATACCATCAAGAGGTTTTAGAATGATTTGCCCTTGCTCAAGCAGAAACTCACGGAATTTCACCGGCTCTCTCGCCACCAATGTCGGAGCGCAACATTGGGGAAACCAGGCTGTGAACAGTTTCTCGTTGGCATCACGCAGGCTACGTGGTTTGTTGACTACCAAAGCGCCACGTTGCTCGGCACATTCGAGCAAATACGTGGCATAGATATATTCCTGATCGAATGGCGGGTCCTTGCGCATCAGGATAATACTCAGTTCATCCAATGACCGTTCGGTCAACTTACCAAAACGAAACCAATCCTGTTGGTCCTTCTTGACTACCAGCGGTCTCATCCGGGCAAAAGTACGGCCGTCACGTAAATAAAGATCACTTAACTCCATATACCATAATTTCCATCCCCTGGCCTGTGCCTCAAGCAACATGGCGAAACTGCTATCTTTTTGGATGTTGATCGCGGCAATGGGATCCATCACAATCCCAAGCTCGATATCAGATGGGTTGACTTTGGGTTTAGACATCACTTCCTTCGTTTCGAGACTCAATTCAATGCTTCATATTACCAGCTGAAACAAAACAGGCTGGTGTCTTATCCAGGACCACGTCATTTAAACATGCAAAGGATTGATTGAAGAGGAAGGTGGTCTGCTTCGAAAGCCTCGCCGGCAAGGAAGCCGGCGTGCAGCCTTCAGGGGCGAGCCGGACCGACAAATTTGAACAGCCGCAGGCTGGCCCCAACGGGGTGAACCACAGGGAAGTGGTTCATAAAGTCCAGTGGGCTTTCGAAGCCAGGCGAGCGCCCAAACCCGGAAGTTGGGGCAGGACTTTCTTGCACAGCAGGATTGCGCAGCAAGAAAGTATTCACGGAGTTTTTCGAAGCAGACCACCTGCCTCGACCAGAATAGATGACAGAGCCCTGGGTGTCTTACCATCCTTTTTTGCCCGGAAGCCATATTTAGGATAGAATTACTCGTTTAGTTTTATCGGTACTTAAGGGTTTACGATCATGTCCAGAGTGTGTCAAGTCACGGGCAAGCGCCCACTCACCGGCAACAATGTTTCCCATGCCAACAACAAAACCAAACGACGCTTCCTGCCTAACCTCCACAACCATAAGTTCTGGGTAGAAAGCGAGAATCGATGGGTTAAATTGCGCGTTTCCAGCCAAGGAATGAGGATCATCGACAAGAAAGGCATCGATGCCGTACTAGCCGATATACGTCAACGCGGTATAAAGATCTAATTTGAGGAGTCTCCACCATGCGGGAAAAAATCAAGATGGTTTCCAGTGCCGGTACCGGATATTACTATACAACCACCAAAAACAAACGTACCACGCCAGACAAGTTGGAATTCAAGAAATACGATCCGGTGGTTCGCAAACACGTGCTTTTCAAAGAAGCCAAAATTAAATAAATGAGTCCCCGCGTTCATACGTACGCGGGGTTTTTACTATTCGGCGAATAGGTCTTCACTCGCCCCTTCATCCGAAAATAGCTCTTCTCCAGCACCTCCAGACGAATAACCTTCCAGTAACGGATCCCGCTGATCCTCTGCCTCTTCCCCTTCCTCCTTTACCTTATCCATCACCTCATCCGTCTTTCCATAGGTGGGTTTGAGGTTCACGGAAGGGGAAACCGAGTCGCCATCTGCCTGCACCCATTCAAATATCCAGCTTTTGCCATATTCGGTCTGCAACCCAATGCCCAACAATGAGAAACTCGCCAGAATACCGACCAGAAACCACAATATGCCTTGCACCATTGCCGAGCCCTGGTTCCAGGATGAGGTGTCATTCGATCCCAACGAATCGTTTTGCAAAGGTAACTGCTGCGATTCCACCGCTTGAAAATGTGATGGCAGGGAGCTGACATGACGCTCCTCGGCCCGTTGCGACAGTTCCATCTGTAGACGTTCACATTCCCGTTGGACCTCTTCCAACTTAAAACGCATAGCCGTTACATCGGTTTCAGCCTGCTCTCTCACCATTGCCAACTCGGCTCTAAGAGACTGTACCTCCCCGCCACCCTCATCATCGTTGAATTGTGCGGCCTCCACATACTGCCTGATGACCGCTTCTAGCTCCTGGACCCGGTCCTTGAGAGCAATCGATTGTTCCTCTAACTGTTTTTTTTCCTGATTGGCGCGCTCGTAATGCTCCTGCATGCGTTTATGCACTTCTTTCTGCTTGATATCCATTTCTTCAATTTCGCCCTGAAGCAACTGGACCTGCGTAGCCAGCTCTTTGTTTTCCGCTTCAAGCAGGATCAGCTTCTCACTTTCATCTGAGGAAATTTTGAGGGGTGACAGGTCATTGTACTCATGAGATGGACGCTGACGTTTCGTTTCCGCAAACTGTTCCCTCGCATCCTGCTGTCCTTCTGGTGCCTGCAGGTTCGTAGCGAATTCACCTTTCCCTTCTTCAAGATTGACGTTTTCCGGAACCTCTCCCTGCAGGCATTTCAATGGAACCCCAACAAGACCACCTTCCAACACAGACGCCTCGAAACCATAACGCAACAGCAGGAAGGTTGCAGCAGAAGACAGATTCCCACTGTCACAAACAGCAATGTATCGGCGCTTGCGATCCAGAGTACCCAACTGCATGCGCAGTGAAAAAAAAGGAATATTCAGACTATCCTCAAAATGCCGCTCCTGAAAAGCATCAGGATCACGAACGTCCAGCCAGATAGAGCCCTGTTCAACCTCGCACAATGCCAACTCCAGACTTACCTTTGTCAGTACTGGATTGACTACCAGATCAATGAAATCCTCTTTGCTTAGGCGATGCACCGAACCATCGCTCTCCATGGTCACAGAAACCGCTCTGGGCAACCCGGAAATCAGTGCATCCTCTCCAAACAAATCCCCAACCTGGATCTCTCCCAACTTGATATCTTTAGCATTGGGGCGAGGCTTTCGCGTGACCATACATCTGCCAGCAGACATGACATAGACACAATCTGCTTCTTCACCTTGCTCTATGATCCTGGAACCAGCGGTGACTTCTACCTCTTCGAAACGTTGCAGAATTCTTTGTAAATTACTTGCAGGCAGGCTTTGAAATATTGACAATTTGAACAGTCTTCCCATCCAATCATCAGTCTTTTCTGTTTTGTCATTTTGGAATTTCGTTTCAGTATTTTCCTGATCTTGTTCCATGGTTTCCATCATCTGCTGATCAATTCGAAAGTAACGTAGCTTGGTCAGGGCGCGTCCAGATACCTTTCGTGGAACCTGGTGTGCCAAAGGAAACCTTGCGGCTTCAGTCCCACCCTGGATTTGCTCCATCGTGATGCCATCGTTTTCCAGCACTACCCTCCCCTTGAGTAGATAGATCCATGCCGAATCGCAATCCCCGCGCTTAAAAAGGTAGTTCCCTGCGTCAATCTCTTCTATGACCAAATCCGAACACAATCGTTTAAATTCCCTTTGTGGTAACAAATGGAGAGGGATCATTCGTCGTATCTGGGAAACAGGGAAAGACTTCACGAGCTAAAAACCCTATCGTTTCCAGATTTGATGTTGAGATAATGTCTTCAAGCCCATGCGTGTTATTGATATGGTATAGATTGACTTTCTCTCTCTTCCAAGTAATTTTAGCCTAGGGCGGGTATGCCGACTCAACAAATCAAAAGACACAACATGGAGTAGCGAACAATGAGACCCAGATCCATCTTTCTGCTTTGCTTTGCAGTGGCTGTGATGACGTTGCCAAAGTTCCTCAATGCCGTATACGCACTGTTCGTATCCCCCAGCGGCTACGCTCTGCTTTGGTTCATCAGCAACGGTTTGGTCCTTGTTTCATGTTACGGCCTTTGGCACATGCGCAAATGGGGGGTCTACTTATTCGTAGGTGCATGGTTAGTCAAAATTGCAGGGGTTTTATGGTTTCCGCTTGAACCCGGCAAATCGACCCTTTTACTTTGGTTCCCGGTCGTGGTCCTTTTAGTCTATCTTGCTGTAGTTGCCCATCATTGGAAAGATATGAACAAAGAGAGCAATGAATTGATTCAGTAGCTCTTCTTTATTAAACGCGAGGAACAAGCCCATTCATGGGTATTGCAGAGCGATATCGTAATACCTTAAGTAGCCGCCCTTTGCTGTAGCCATTTTGACAGAAAGGGCGGCTGTTGCTCATCTGCTGCCTATTGACTCTTCCAGGATCCATCCTCCATACCTATAAAACTCCTCTCAGACACCGTTTCTTAACATAACCCTTCAGGAAGAACAGCGCCTGAACATGACGGTTTACAAACTAAAAAAGCCCCCTCGCTGAGGGGGCTTTAAGTCTTGGGTCATTGTTGTTATTGTCTGCGACCGCAACGCGGTCCCAACCTTACATGAAGATCGGGATCAGCGGTGCATCAATCAGAACCAGCTGA
>JALVSV010000336.1 GCA_027024125.1 Methylothermaceae bacterium
GCATTAGTGGGGCTGTTGAGCCTGGATGATGCAATCACCGTGCTTTCGGAAGGACTCAATGACATGTCGTTGTTGTTGCAACGCGAAAGCCAGAAGGAGGCAGCGAGTGCGACCTAAGGTATCGCCAATTCGAGACGAACGTTCCCGAGCTGCAGTATTTTGCATTCGCCCGGGGAGACAGGTGTGGTCAACCAGAGTCTTCGCCTGTTTTTCTGATAGCCACGGATGATTCCAAGACCTAAAACCGATTGATTGCCATCGGCAAGGGCACAGAGGCGATTTGGGGTCAGAGTCCGATGCCAGTCCGGATGGACGTGGCTGGGCGGCAACCTTTGAACGATCAAATCGTCCAGAGCCAGCTCAAAATCGAGGGCATTCGAGAAGTACCGCTGAAAAGCCGCTTCCCGGTTTAGGCGGCGCTGTTCCAGAGTCTTGCTTCGTGCCCCTGGAGATGGGCGGAGGCGGAGTATCGGGTAATGAGCGTGGGCCTTGAGAATAGAGGACAGTTCCCTGCCTGTTTTCAGGGCGACGATGATGTCGGGGCGAAGGGAATCGATCTGGTATGTCATCAAGATCTCACCTACGCCTTCCACCAATCCGCTGGTATTGATGATGACAGAAGTCGTGGCGGTTCGTTCCATTAGCTGGCGGGTGCCGACCACCATGGGCAACAGGTGGCCTACAGGTGAAACGGCCCCCACGAAGTACATGGCTGTTGGTTCCAGTGTTTGCAGTGGCTTGTCGGGCTGAGGATAGCCCAAGGTGATGGTGGAAGGCGGTCCGATGTCTTTCTGACCGACATCTGCATCGATATAGGCAGGTTTCTGTCCTGCCTGGAGTAGGTGCCAGGCCAAGTAGGCGCAAAAGGTACTTTTGCCCCGGTCTGTAGCCCCCAGCACCAGCACCTTTTTCTCGCCCAGTTCGCGGATTTTGTATGCCGCCTGCCGCCATTCCTCCGGGATATGAAGTTGTTCTCCCTTCGAGGCTGACATCAGGCATGCATGTCAGGATCGGTGGATGTATGGAAGAGCGGGAATCAGGGTGATTTCTGTTTGTTTGTATTGGGTTCTGTCAGCATCCATTCTCCGCCTTCCTGAGGCCGGCAGAAGAAGTGTACACTTTGGCCAGTCAATCCCTTGATGCTATTGAAGATCTTGACCTTTCGGCAGGTTCTCTTGGAGGTTTTATAGGTTTTGATGGGGGTGACCTTTCCCGCTGCGCCGGTCTTGGGGTTTTCCCATTCCAGGGTTGTGCCATCGGGTTGATTGTTGAGGGCGTCTTGTACCGCGGAACTGTATATCGACCAGTCTTCGTCGTTGTAGTAGCGGACTGGTGAATAGTTCAGCCAACGCAGATTGAGAGCCTGGGCATCGGTGACCATGAAACCGGCCACGAGCAAGAGCGTAAATATGAGTTTTTTCACCGGTTGATTCCCCTATAGATTGCTCATCATGAGTCTTTGGGAAAGTATACCTTCCTTTTGGATTCTCACCAATTGCAGTCTCTGGATCAGGCAGGGCTCCGTCATCTGTTCGGTCCCGGGGCAGGCGGTCTGCTTCGAAAAACGCCGTGAATACTTCCCTGTAGGCTCCACGCCGGCTTCCCTGCCGGCGAGGCTTTCGAATCACACCACCTGCCTATTCAATCAATCCTTTACGGGTTTGAAGGGCGTGTTCTTGGTCTCGAGAGGGTTTAAGTGGGCTGGCTTTCTCTTTCTTCGTCTTTGACTTCTCCAGTTTTTTCATCAACATCCTGTTCCTGTTCCTGTTCCTGTTCCTGTTCCTGTTCCTGTTCCTGTTCCTGTTCCTGTTCCTGTTCCTGGGGGGTGACGACGCTGATGTCCTCTGGATTCTCGTTCTCGGGGATCGTTTGGGGGCTCTGGTTTTGGTCGGAATAAATCAGGACATCTTCATCATCCTCTGTATCCGGTTGGACCTGTGCAGGCTGCTGTTGGGGCATGATCTGTGCAGAAGGCTCTTCAGCAAAGGGTTCGGTCTCGGGGGGGGCGGATTGCGAGGAGACAGGGGTGATGTCGGATGTGTCCGCTGTGGCAAGTTTTTCTGCAAGAATTTCCAGACGCTTGTTGATGAGTCTCTGCATCTGGTGGGGGAAGTCCGGCAGCTTTTTGGGATCCGGCTGAAGATGCCAGCCAAGAAAAGCCTGCCAGAACTGTTTTTCTGCTTCCAGCCACTGATTGGCCACACTGTTGGCATCGTCGCTTTCCAGACGCGGGTAGCTTTCAAGCCACTGGCTGTAATGGAGAGCACGCTCGGCTGAATTCCGCTCCAGCAGGTCGATCATTTCCGTCAAGGAACGTGCTCGCTGGCGGCGTTGGCGCCATAACAATAGGCCCCATGTCAGGGTAAAGCCGGAAAGAATGAGTATGAACTCTGCGCCCAGCAGCCATAAAATGGAGCTATTCATGGGGAATCGACCAGAGTGATCACCAAATCATCGTCATCTTCTTCTTCTTCTTTTGCTGCAGCAGGCGATTGTTCCAGATGCTTTTCGCTCTGTTTCAGCGTATCCAAAATCTTTTGCCGACTGGCCTCCATCTCCTCCCGGGTCTTGTCTGGCGCAAACATGCGTGTGTATTCGGAGGATAGATCGTCAATCGTGGCCATCGCCACCTGGAGCTGGTTTGCCAGTTGTTCAGTTTCTATTTTCAACCGGCCGATCTCTTCCTCAGCTTTGTCCAATGTATCCGCCAGTACCGGATCTTCCCTGGGTGGCAGTTCCCGTAACAGGTCATGGTAAGGTTTGCTGAGATCCCTGATTTGATCGCCGATTTTCCCGAGCAGGAGGATGTCCCTTTGCAGGAAGAGTTTTACGATTTGGTGGTAAAGGGTTTTCTCGAGCGCCTGGATGGTTGCCACCAGATCCCGGCGCTTGTCATCGGGGAGGGTTTGGATTTCCTTAAGGATTTCGCCCAGCTCGTGGCTTTGACCGTCGCCTGCCTTTGCCAACCGGTCGATCAACTTTTTGACCGCCCGGGTTTCCCTGGAGCCACGCCGGGTTATGATCCAGAAGACGGTGACCAGGACAAGAATCAGGGCGGCCAGGGTTTCGAGCAGAAGAAACAGTGTCAGGTAGTTGAGCTCTATCATGATACTGCCCCCTTGAAATCACCTGTCAGTCTGTGGAGCAGTTCTTCATGTTGCCGCCGGGTCCTTTGTTGCAACCAGCGCCAGAGGAAGAAGCCGGCGATCAAAAGAACTAAATTGACTGCGCCGGCTATCAGGGCAGCTTGAATCCACTGGTGTCCTTCTTCTGAGTCTTGTTCTATCAGCAGTGCTTCATCCTCTTCCAACAAAGAGTCCTCCTCATCGTCTGCCACCGGCTCTTCCTGGCCGGGTGGAATTGCTTCGATCATCTTGGGTTTCAATACCAGCATCAGGGGCTTGCCATCATGATCGAGGGCGGTCAACTGAAAGTTGACCGTGAGTTCGTGTCCTGCGGGTGGCGCATCGAGATGCAACCGCCATTGCCCCTGAGTGGTCCTGTCGAATGGCTTTTCCACAGGTTCACCGATACCCGTGATGATTGCTGTGGCCTCGAAGGTCGTTGGATCGATCATGTGGGGGTTGGGGGTCAGAGTCAGAATGACAGTCCCCGGGTTTTCCGCTGGATATTCGACCCCAACCTCGACCGGGCTTGAAATGACCTCGATGTTTTGTTCCCAGGTGCGCTGAAATGTCTTGCCATCGACACTGAGTCGAATGGTGTGAGGACCTGGCTTGAAGAATGTTTCCAGGTTGGTTCTGAACAGGCCTGGTTGATCCTGATCCTGAAGCAATGTACGGCTGCTCTGCGGCTCGTCTTGTTCCAGATTGAACTGAACCAGGCGGAGAAAGTTTTCCCGGGTAATGCGCTTGCCGTGTTCGGTCAGTTCTGCCTCGAGGGCGATCTTTTCCTCTCCCAGCAAATAATTGGGCAGGGGGGAGACTTTGAGCTTGAGGTCGGTGACGATCATGACTTGATTGTCCGGGTCTATTTCGGCCTGTAATCTCCAGGTTCCTGGCATGGGTGTCGAGACAGTGATCAGGTCGTAACCTTCTTCATGATGCCAACGTACATTCTCAGGATATTTGTCATAGGTCCAATGTTCTCCACTGGGCTTGGTCAGTTCGGTGGCGGGGCTGTTTGGCTGGCGAAAGACCAACAGGGAAAACTCTTCGATAGTGGGATCGATCTTGAAGGTATTGTCAGTGAGCGGAACGGTATCTCGTGGTACCGCGCTCTTGAAGATATTCAAAAAGGTGCGTTGCAGTTCTTCGGCCGATTGCGCCACCTTGTTTCTACCATTGGTGGAAACCGCCAGCTGTTTCAGCAGGGGATGGTCCGCCTGGTCGGAGAGCGCAATGGTATAGACGTGGATGCCAAGTTTCTGGAGTTCTGGGATCAGGCGTTTCAGGATTCTCTCCCTGGAGGCCCGATCTTTCATGGCCGTCCCGTTGACATCCACCATTCCGTCCGTCAGCAGGATGATATGGCGTCCAGCTTTGGAATTGGCCTGCTGCCATCCCCCGATACCGACCTGGAGAACTGTTTCGATATCGGTCAGTTGACCATTGGAATGGATGCGCTCCGCGGCTTTGGCAGCCTGCTGTTTCCAGGTGTGATCGACTTTGGACTGGGGAATCAGGTTTTCTGGCTCATCGGCGAAAAGCCATACCCCCGCCTGGCTATTGGGTGGCAGCAGTTCCAGTAACAGTTTGAGAGCCGGAATGCGTAGGTTGTTGGGGTCATTGTGTTTCATGCTGCCTGAAACATCGATGAGGATCCTGATTTCATCGGCTTCGGTACATGTCGTCGCCAATGTCACCATGATCAGGCAGATACACCAGATAATGCGCACGATTTGATCTGTTCTCCACAAGGCTTTTTCTCAAGAATAGACCAAATCGTGGCAGGGGGGCGTTTCAGGTTTTCGTTTGCATCGCCTGGATGAATGCGTCTGCTTCCTGGATCGATAGTTCCATTTCTTTGATCAGTTCGGAGACGTCCGCCTGGATCTCAGTGAGTTCGGTTTGTAAGGAGGCGATGGCCTGGGCATTGAGATTGTGCTTGAGATACAGAACCTGATCGTGGAACACGGTCAGTACCGGATCGATCCTGGCTTCGGCCCGCTTCATCGCCGTAATGAGTTTTTGATAGCGCTGTTTGGTTTCCCTCAACTGCCTGGCGCTACTCCGGCGAAGAGAAGGGTTGCTGTATTGCTGCAGTTCCTCTTCCCACTCCTCGAACAGGGCCGAGGCGACGTCTTCGATATCGGCGATCCGCTTGCGGACGGCCTCAGCCCTGTCCTCACTGGCCTGATAAGCGGCGTTCAGTTCATCGTATTTCTGTTGCAGGTCCCCTCCATCGAACTGTGTGAGGGCGGTGAAGCGTTCCAGTGCCGATTGAAACTGCTCCTTGGCCTCGGTTTGGGCTTCACGGGCTTTCTCGATGCGGTGGACCAGAACCTCACGTTTGGGAATCCCGACCGATTCCAGGGCGCTGTAATAGGCTGAAGAGCAGCTGGCCAACAAGAGAAGAAAAAACAAAGGGAATTGATTGTACATAGACCACCTTGACTGATTTCTGGAACGGTTGGATCGCCAATATAGAAGGATTATTCCGTAATGGCAATGGCCGCTGGCCAGGGCTCCGGCATCTCGCACATGCCGACCACTCCCCCTTTTCCACCTTCCATCTCCTTGTAATGTGAGGTTCTTTTGCTAGTTTTCCCCTCAGGAGGGAAGAAGTCGTGAGACGTATCACATTTTTGCTTGTGCTGAGTTTTTTGCTGGCCTGTTCGACTCGGCCGAAGCTGGAGGGCAAGCGCCATCTCAAGCCCTCAGAGCCCGTTGCCGGGGAGGTTCCTCCACCGGTGCTCAATCTGCCATTGGCGCCTGCACCGGCCATGACGAAATCCCCACACAAACGTTTTTCTGCAGTGGTGACCGACGTATCCATTCGGCAACTGCTGTTTGCCCTGGCCCGCGACGCGAAATTGAATCTTGATCTTGCGCCCAGCGTAGAGGGGAAGGTCACCCTGAACGCCATCGACCAGACTCTGCCACAGATACTCGAGCGCCTGACCAGACAGGTGGATTTCCGCTATCGTTTCGAGGGGAATGTGTTGGTCGTCGAGCCGGACGAACCTTACTTCGAACATTATCCCATTCCCTACGTCAACCTGGTGCGGGACAGTGCCAGTACGGTCGGGGTTTCCAACCAGATTGGTGGTGATGGTGGGGACGCCGACAGTGGCGGTCAGGAAGACAATGAATCTTCGACCAAAATAGAAACTTTGTCCAAAAGCCATTTCTGGGACCGGCTGGTGAGAAATCTTCAGGCGGTCATTGGAGAAACGCCCCATGGGGTACAAGGTCCGCAGGCGGAACAGACCAGACAAGACCAGGCGCCCGTTCATATCATCGCCCATCCGGAAAGTGGAATTTTGAGCATCAAGGCCAGCCACAAGATGCAACAACGTATCCGCCGTTATCTGGATATGGTGGTATCCCGTGCCCAGCGCCAGGTGCTCATCGAAGCCACCGTGGTGGATGTGGTCCTGGGGGATCGCTTCCGTGCCGGGGTCGACTGGGAAGCGGTCAACATCAAGTTGGGAAGCGACAAGCACACGCTGGATATCGTTCAAAACATGCTCGGCAACGCATTGTCCGGTCCACCGGCCCTGACCATCGCCTATGCTGGCAAGGATATCGCCGCCACCATCAAGTTACTGAGTGAATATGGTACGACCCGGGTGATCTCCAGCCCCAGGCTGATGGTGGTCAACAACCAGACTGCCATCATGCGGGTGGTGGAAAACAAAGTGTATTTTACCGTCGAGGCCAATGTCAGCCAGGCTCAGACCAATACCCTGACCACATTCGAGACGGTCCCGCATACCGTACCTGTGGGCTTCGTGATGAGTATCACTCCAGCCATCGATGACGATGACAATGTGTTGCTGCATGTCCGCCCCACCATTTCCAGAATTACCGGCTTCATCGATGATCCCAATCCTTCTCTGGCAGAGGCGGGCACCGTCAGCAAGATT
Source organism: Methylothermaceae bacterium (assembly GCA_027024125.1). Lineage (GTDB taxonomy): Bacteria > Pseudomonadota > Gammaproteobacteria > Methylococcales > Methylothermaceae > Methylohalobius. Next base: position 7,052 of record JALVSV010000336.1, read on the forward strand.
CCCGAGATCGAGGTTCAGGAGATGGAATCCCTGCTGCGCCTCCATGATGGCCAGATCGGCATCATCGGCGGCTTGATGCAGGACGACGAGAACAAAAAAACCCAGGGAGTGGCGGGGTTGTCGAACATTCCTTATGTTGGCCAGTTGTTTGCGTTTCATGATGATCAGGTCAACAAATCCGAGCTGGTGATCTTTATTCGCCCCACGGTGATCCGTAATGTCAGCCTGGATGCCGATCTGAATGAATACCGCACCTATCTGGAGCAAGTGGAGCGTGAGGATCCGTGAAAACAGGAGGGATATTGGGCTGGTTGGTCATCTTCTGCTCAGTGGGCTGGGCGGACGACGCCATCCTCTGCCCGGATAGGATCGATATCCCACAGGCACCCATGAAAGGGCCCATACGTTCCGGGTATCTCCGTGTCATCGAGGTGAGGCAGGGGCCGGAAGTGGGCTGTTGGCTTCGAAAGGCAAGGCAGTTCGTCGAATCCAGTAGATACAGGGATGCCCAGAGTGCCTATCACAAGGTTTTGCAGTATCAGAATGACAATATCGAAGCTTTATTGGGGTTGGCAACTGTGGCTGCCAGACAGGGGCGGATCGATGATGCGCGGCAACGATATCAGGATGTGCTTCTGCTCGATCCGGATAACGGCTCCGCCTTGGCCGGTATGAGCGTGGTTGCTGGAGACGACCCTCGATTGCTGGCAACCTTGGAGCGATTTTCCCGGGAACATCCTGCCCAGGCCCAGATACATTTTGCCGTGGGCAATCTGTATGTCCGCAGGGGTAACTGGCCAAAGGCCCAGACAGCCTACTTCCAAGCCTTCCGCCTCGACAAGGCGAATCCGGATTATGCATACAACCTGGCGGTCAGTCTCGACCGGCTGGGCAAAAAGAGACTGGCCCGGCGTTTTTACCAGCAGGCCTTGGGGCTGGCCCAATTGCGCTCCCATGAATTCGATCCTGAAGTGATCACAGTGAGGTTGAACCAACTCAGCGGAGGGGACTCATGAGTCCGGCGAAGAAACGGCTGGGTGAATTGCTGATCGATGAGGGTATCCTGACCCATGATCAGCTGGAAATCGCCCTGCTCGAGCAGAAGACCCATGGTGGTCAGGATCCGCTCGGTAAGGTTCTGGTACAGCTGGGTTTCGTCAGCGAGGAGATCATCCGTGACCAGCTGGGCCGCTCCCTGGGGCACGAGAGCATCGATCTGGAACGCCTGGTGCCTGATTCCAGGGCCCTTTCACTCGTCGATCAGGAGACTGCCAGATGCCTGCGGGTGTTACCCGTGGCATTCGACGAGGAGGCCGGACGTTTGGTGATAGCGATGCATGACGTGTTCGACATCGTCACCCTGGACCGTTTGACGGCATTGCTGGAAGGGCGGGCAGAGGTGAAGCCCGTTCTTGCGGGAAGCTCCGAACTGGAACAGGCCATCGATCGTTTCTATGGGTTCGAGGTCTCCCTCGATGGAATCCTCAGGGAACTGGAAACAGGCGAACAGGAGGACGATCTCCAGCTGGAGACCGACCGCTACAGTCATCCCATCGTGCGCCTCGTGGATGCCATTTTGACCGACGCGGTCAAAAGGGGGGCTTCTGACATCCATTTCGAACCCGAAGAGGGATTTCTCCGTATCCGTTACCGCATCGACGGGGTGTTGCAGCAGGTTCGGGTGTTGCACAAGCGTTATTGGGCTGGAATGTTGGTCAGGATGAAAGTCATGGCGGAGATGAACATCGCCGAGAGCCGGGCGCCCCAGGATGGGCATATTCAGCTTGCAGTCACGGGACGGGAAATCGATTTTCGGGCGGCGACCCATCCGACGGTACACGGCGAAAACCTGGTGCTGAGAATTCTGGACAAACACAAGGGGATCGTCCCTCTCGATTCCTTGGAATTGGCGGAAGATACTCTGGCGTCCATCCACACCATGGCTGTAAGACCCGAAGGGATTCTGCTGGTCACAGGTCCTACCGGCAGTGGCAAGACCACGACCCTCTATTCCCTGCTCAGTCACATCAACGAAGAGAAGATCAACATCATGACGCTGGAGGATCCAGTGGAGTATCCGCTTCCGTTGGTCCGGCAAAGTTCGGTCAATCCTGCGGCCAGGCTGGATTTCGCCTCCGGTATCCGTTCCCTGATGCGGCAGGACCCGGATGTGATCCTGGTGGGGGAAATCCGTGATCAGGAAACCGCCAGCATGGCGTTCCGGGCAGCCATGACGGGCCACCAGGTGCTTTCCACTCTGCACACCAATTCTGCGGTGGGCGTGTTCACCCGTCTCCGCGATATTGGTGTTCCCGGGGACCTTTTGGCAGGCAATCTCATTGGCATCATCGCCCAGCGGCTGGTGCGTCGATTGTGTCCAAAATGCCGACGTATGGTCGAACCTTCTCCAAAGCAAAGGCAACTGGTGGGATGGGGCGATGAAGAGCCGTGCGTCCTCTATGAAGCTGGAAGATGCGAATCCTGCAACTGGCTCGGTTACCGCGGGCGGGTCGTCATCATGGAGGTTTTGCCCATGGACGGTGATCTGGACGCGCTGGTGGCGCAGAGCAGTCCCCTTCATGAGATCGAAGCGATGGCGAGACGGAAAGGGTTTCGTTCCCTGGCCGAAGACGGCTTGCGTAAAGTTGCGGCTGGTCTGACCTCCCTGGAGGAAGTGAAGCGGGTCGCAGACCTGGGTGCCTTGAAGAGATAAGCCCATGGCATGTTACAGATATACCGCCGTTGATGCGGAAGGTCGGCGCCTAAAGGGATGCGCGGATGCCGACAACATCGATATGCTCGATGCCCGGTTGAGCCAACGTCGCCTGACCCTGATCCGGGCTTGGCCGCAAAGGAAAAAATCAGGCTTTTCCTTGAATCGTAAAGTGGGGCGCCGTGAACTGATACATTTCTGTTTCCAGATGGAGCAAATGATCAGTGCGGGTGTCGGTCTGCTCGAGGCCTTGCAGGATTTTGCCGAGACCCTGGATTCTGGCAGGTTGCGCGATGTGGTCACAAACGTCGCGGGGAAAATCGAAGCCGGTGCAACCTTTTCAGAGGCGCTGACCGATTTTCCCGATGTGTTTCCACAATTGTTCGTCAATCTGATCAGAGCAGGAGAGCAGAGCGGCGAACTCGGTCAGGTACTGGGCCACCTGACCGAATCGCTGAAGTGGCAGGACGAGATGATATCGCGCACCAAGAAGGCGCTGGCCTATCCCCTGTTTGTCTCGGTGGTGGTGCTGGCGGTGGTGACGTTTATGATGATATATGTGGTGCCACAGATTACCGGGTTCATCGTTTCCATGGGCGGTGAGCTTCCATGGCACACCCGGCTGCTGATCACGGTTTCACAACTCATGACGGATTGGTGGCCCTGGCTGTTTGGGGGGCCGGCGGTAGCCATACTGGTCTGGGGAATGATACTCAAACGCAACAGGCAGGTGCGGCTTTGGTTCGATGGAATCAAATTGCGTGTTTGGGTCGTGGGACCGGTGTTACAGAAGATCGTGATGGCCCGTTTCACCCATTATTTTTCCCTGTTGTTCCAGGCTGGTCTCCCGGTGCTGGAGTGTATCGATTTGTGTGTCGGTGTGGTGGGGAACGCCTTCATAGCCCGTGCGCTGGAAGATGCCAGAGACCGCATCGTCCAAGGGGAGACGGTCAGTGAGGCCTTGGCCGACAGTGGACTTTTCCCCAGGCTGGTGATCAGACTGCTCAAGGTCGGCGAGCGCACCGGTGATCTGGGGAATGCATTGAGCAACGTCAATTATTTCTACAAACGGGATGTGGACGATGCCATCGGGCGTATGCAGGCGATGATCGAACCCAGCTTGAACATCGTCATCGGCGCCATCATGGGCTGGGTGATGATGTCGGTGCTCGGCCCGGTCTACGACATGATCAGCAGGGTGCAGTTCTGATGTACCGCTGGGTACTCTACCTGGCCACCGGCAGACAGGTGCTGTATCAGGTTGGAAAAGGCAGGGCATCTCCCGTATGGCATGGGGAGGGGACGGTGCCGCAGGAACGGCCGGAAGCGTGGCAGGCGAAGAGGCTCGCTGTCATCGTCGATCTCATGGAAGAGGAATACCGGTTCGAGCACCTCCCCCATCTGACAGGTGCCGACCGACGTTCCCTTTGGTCACGCAAACAACGCCAGTTGTTTCGCGGGGAACCTTACGTGTCAGTCAAGGTGTTGGGGCGGGAGAAAGCCGGGCGTCGTGACGATCTGGTGCTGTTTACCGCCATTCGTGAAGCCGGTCCATTCAGACAGTGGATGGAGACCCTGGCGCAATGGCAGATTGCGGTGTCGGGAGTCTGGTCGTTACCCCAACTTTGTGCCGAGTGGAAAATTCAGCCCTTGAGCGAAGGGATGAGACTGATGATCTATCCCTGTGGCAACAAACTGGCTTTGCGCCAATGTTTTCATCGAAACAAGCGCCTGGTATTCAGCCGTTTGAGTCTGATTGCAGAAGACTCCGTACAGGTGGAAGGCCCCCAGGAACTGGAACGCACCTGGCGTTATCTGATGCGGTTGTTGGGTCTCGATCCGGTCGAAACCATCGCGCTTCAGCTCTGGGTGTCAACGGGCAGGTTGGAGGTGGCCCGGGGCCTTTCCCGGGAACTGCCCAATTTCTCGATGGAATCTGTGCAACTGGAGGATGTAGCCACTGAGTTTGGATGGAAGGGTGATTTGCAGTCTCTGGAAATCCCGGCGCTGACAGCCTTCTCTCTGGCCCGCAGAAAGTGGCTTGGAGGCCCGCATTATCGGGATACCACCTTTGAGTCGTTAAAACAGAGCCGCTGGTTGAAAACGGGACTCTACCTGGGTGCGGCAGGACTGGTAGGCATATCAGTGGGATACGATTCGCTGATGGAACATCATGCGATCCAACTGCAACAGGAGATGCGCCGGTTGCAGCAACAGAAACAGGGGCTGTCAGCACGATTGACAGCCATGCACATGCCGGAGCGGATTGCGGATCTCGATCCGTGGCAGTTGCAATCACTCG
>JALVSV010000337.1:0-3580 GCA_027024125.1 Methylothermaceae bacterium
CATCCTGTCTGCCCTGACCATGCTGGCCGGATTAGAGGCTCAACCTCATGCGATTGCGGCTCTGCGAGAACTACCCGATGCCACCCCTGAACTCCTGGACCAGGAGTGGGAGGAGACACCGGTCACTTTCGGCCCTGAATGTAACCAAACGGGTAACAGCGAACAACCCATCGTATTGAACCGCCGCAGACACCATTAACTCGAATTTCAAAGGTGCATCATGACTGATTTATTCAACTTCTGGCTGTTTGGCGTTTATCCTTACATCGCTCTGACAGTGCTCATCATCGGTTCGATCCTCCGTTACGAATGCGCACCTTACAGCTGGCGTGCCGGGTCCAGCCAACTTCTGCGCCGCCGCCAGCTGATCATGGGCTCGATATTGTTTCATTTTGGGGTGCTGATCGTGTTTTTCGGTCACCTGGTCGGAATGCTCACACCTATTCAGGTGTTTCATTGGATTGGTATCGAGCCTGGGACCAAGCAAGTGATGGCCATCGTCGTGGGAGGGATCGCAGGAATCATTTCCCTGACCGGAGCGATCATCTTGCTCCATCGCCGCATCGCCGACCCCCGAATCCGGGCCACCACCAGTTTTGCCGATCTCGCCATTCTGATTCTTCTATCGGTACAACTGGCATTGGGGCTGTTGACCATCCCCGTTTCCATGGGGCACCTGGACGGGGGAGAGATGATCAAATTCATGAGCTGGGCCCTGGGTATCTTTACTCTCAATTCGGGAGCCTGGACCTACCTGGTCGATACCCACCCATTGTTCAAGCTCCATATTTTCCTGGGGCTGACCATTTTCCTGCTGTTCCCCTTTACCCGTTTGGTACATATGTTGTCAGCACCTGTGTATTATTTGCTTCGTCCTGGATATCAGCTGGTTCGCACCAAAAAAACTCTCAACCCAACCACTTGATGGAGTATCAATGAAAAAGCTTGCCGCTGCCCTGCTTTCCCTTGGGGTCACTACCGCTGGCGCAGATGATCTGCTGCAACCGGTGGCGAACATTCTGAAAGGCGATTGGGGACAGATCAAAACCGACGTTCGCTATCGCTATGAATATGTGGATGAGAAACACAACAATAAGAAAGAGGCCCATGCCTCCACCATGCGCCTGCGCTTCGGCTACCTCACTCCAAAATTCAAGGGATTCGAGGCCTACGGGGAAATGGAGGGAAACTGGGTACTGGGCGACGAGCGCTATCACAGCCTGCGCAATAACGAAACCAAATATTCAGTGGTCGCAGATCCGCAGGAAGTCGAACTCAACCAGGCCTGGCTGAGTTATACCGGCATCGAAGGCGTCATGCTCAAGGGAGGCCGCCAACGAATCATCTACGACAATCATCGTTTCATAGGCAATGTCGGCTGGCGCCAGCGGGAGCAGACATTTGACTCCGTGGTCCTCCGCAACAGTATGTTGCCCGATGCCGAAATCGAGTTTGCTTTCCTGTGGCAGGTGAGGGGGATTCTTTCAAACACTATCAAAATGACATCACCCCTGCTGCACATCAACTATACCGGCCTTCCCTTTGGCAAAGTTTCCGCCTACGGCTACTGGCTCGATTACGACGACCGTGATGATAGCAGGAATTTCACTCTTTCCTCCCAGACCTATGGCATCCGCTTCGTTGGCAAGTACCCCATCGACGACCGGACCCGATTGCTCTATACCGCAGAATATGCCCACCAGTGGGACTTCCAGCGCAACCCGGTCAATTACAACACCAGCTATTATCATTTTATGGGAGGACTTTCGTTCTACGGAATCACGCTCAAGGGAGACATCGAGAACCTGACCGCAGACAACGGCATCGGCTTCTCCACTCCTCTTTCGACACTCCACGCCTTCCAGGGCTGGGCCGACAAATTCCTGGCCACCCCAAGGAACGGCGTGCGAGACGTTTACGCCACCGTAGCAGTAAATCTATGGGGTGCAAAACTGATGGGGGTCTATCACGATTTTCAAGATGAAAATGGCAGAGAGCGATACGGCGAGGAATACGATGCTCTGCTGACACGAAAATTCGGCCAGCACCTGAGCGTGCTGCTCAAATACGCCTATTACAATGCCAAGGGATTTTCCACCGACACCCAGAAGGTATGGGGACAGGTGGCACTGCATTTTTGATGATTTCCCTTTTTCTCGACGTGGTCCTGGTTATCCCCCTGCGACGAGGTTCCATTCCATCTGAGTCGATGATATTCTCCAACCTTGCAGTCCATGGCAGGTTTCCTGATCTGGGGAAGATTCAGAGAGGCATGTATGATGGTACCACTCGCCAAGTTGACGCCACCCGCTCAGGACAAGATCTATCCGCGTACCCGGCTGCACAGGGAACTCGATGCGTTGGCCGGCTATCCCGTTCTCTGGATCTCCGCACCTGGGGGTGCCGGGAAAACCACTCTGGTTGCAAATTACCTGGCGACACAGGACGTTGTGCCGCTGTGGTTCCAGGTCGATCCCAGCGATGGCGATATCGCCTCCTTCTTCTATTATCTCGGCGAGGGGCTTAAGCGGCTCACCGGGGCACGCAAGCGCGTTCTCCCTTTGCTGACCCCGGAATACCAGCTTGGCGTGCCGGCGTTCACACGCCTTTTTTTCCGCAAACTGTTCGCCACCATGAAAGCGCCGGCCGTGCTGGTACTGGACAATATCGAGGTCCTTCACGATGCGCAGGCCTTCAACGAAGTCTTGCGGCACGGGCTGGAGGAAATACCCCCCGGCGCCCGGGTCATCATCACCGGCCGGTGTCTGCCGCCACTCCAGTTTTCACGGTTGACCGCCAACGGCCGGTTGGCACAACTCGGCTGGGACAAACTCCAGGTGACCAGGGAGGAGAGCCGGGGGATCATCGAGTTACTGTCTGGGGAACATGCTCCTCCCGAGGCAGCCATCCCCCGTTTGCAGGAAGCTGCCCAGGGTTGGATGGCTGGCTTGGTGCTGCTGCTCAACCTCTGTCGGCAGCCCGGCCCGACAGGCACCGAATTTCCGCTGCCCTCTGGTTTGGCCGAAGGATTTTCCCGGCAACGGTTCGACGCTTATTTCGCCAATGAAATCTTCAACCAACTCCCTCCGGATACCCGGGCCCTCTTGTTGAAGACCGCCTGGCTCACGCCGGTGCGTGCGGAAACCGCGCAGTCTCTCAGTGGAAACGAACGGGCGGGGGCCATTCTGCGCCATCTCGAAGAAAATCAGATGTTTGTCATCAGTGGTGGCGGGACGGAGCCGGAGTACACCTACCACCCCCTGCTCAGAGCCTTCCTGCAGGCCGAGGCGGAACGGACCCTGAAGCCGCAGGCGCTAAACAGACTCAGGCGGGAAACGGCAGCGATCCTCGCCAGGGAAGGTAATCCCGCCGTGGCGGCGCGGCTGTACACGGAAACCCGTCATTGGTCCGCCCTGGCACAACTCATCCTGGAAAACGCCCAGGCGCTATGGGAACAGGGACGCATCCGGCAGCTTCGACAATGGCTGGATGGATTGCCCCCCGGCCAGGTGGAACACGATCCCTGGCTGGCCTACTGGTACGGCAATACTTTATTGCTCTCCGAACCGCAGGAGGCGGG
>JALVSV010000337.1:3590-4098 GCA_027024125.1 Methylothermaceae bacterium
GTTCTTTGAAACGGCTCTCAAGCTGTTCAGGAAGTCGGGCGATGCGACGGGTGTCTGTCTGAGCCTGACGGGGATCCTCGACAGCATCATGTACCGCAACGACTCTTTGGAGGAGATTCCCCGGTGGCTGGATGTCCTGGAAAAGATACAGCGGGAGAGCGGTCCGTGTCCCGTGCCGGCGATTGCCGTCCGGCTCGAATTCGCCGCCTTCAACATGCAGTTTCTGGCCTGTCCTGAACGGGCTTCCGCCACCGAATGGCGAATCCTGGCGCAACGTCTGGAGCAGAGGGTGCCCGGCATCCCCGACGATACCCTGCGGTGCATGAGCGCATCGCATCTGGCGATGTATTACACCTGGTGTCCCCAGCCGGCCAGACTGAGGCTGCTCGCCGACACATTGTACAAGTACGCGATCTCGGAAGAGGTCCCTCCTCTGGCCCGCCTCATCGCCTATCTGGTGGAGATAACCCGGCGCTGGGTGACGGCCCGGACCGATGGCACCGACGCC
>JALVSV010000338.1 GCA_027024125.1 Methylothermaceae bacterium
GTCGGACGTTCCCGCGACCTCCAGTTGAGGCTGTATGACAGATGTTTCCAGGGACAAGGGCTTCTCAAACTGCTGTATCTCTTTGGATTTTTCCGCATGAACCGGTGGCGTCACTTGTAAGGTTTCTCTATCATGGAAAGAAGCAAACAAATTGACCAACAACAAACCCACGGCGACCAGGACGATCACGAAGAAAAAAAGCCGTACCCGGTACCTCGGTTTTGCTTGTAGATCCAGGACTTCCTTGGCCGCCTGATCGACGATTGCCGGAGTCACCTGTTTTACCCCATTTGCATAAGCACCCAACAATGCGCGATCACAGAGAATGTTAATCAATCGGGGAATCCCTGCTGACCACTTATGGACACGCCGAATCGCACTTTTCTTGAAAATACCACTGTCACCGCCGCTGACGGTCAGGCGGTGGTGGATATAGTGCTTGGTTTCCTCTAGTGTCAGGGGTTCCAGATGATAGCGGGCAGTGATTCGTTGATTAAGTTGACGCAACTCCTCCCGGGCCAGGAGTTTTTTGAGTTCAGGCTGTCCAACCAACACGATTTGCAAGAGTTTGGTTTTGGCAGTCTCAAGATTCGTCAGCAACCGAATCTGTTCCAACACGTCCAGATTGAGGTTCTGCGCTTCATCAATCATAAGTACCGTACGTCTGCCACTGGCATGCGCATCCAGTAGATATTTGTTCAACAGATCGTTGAAGTCTTTGAGGCCGGATTTTTTCGCGTAAGAGCCGATTCCCAGTTCATCACAAATGTTGGCCAACAACTCCAGAGAGTTGAGTTTGGGGTTCAAGATCAATGCAAGATCGACGTCATCGGGTAACTGTTGCAACAAACAATGACATAGTGTCGTTTTTCCAGTGCCCACCTCACCTGTCAAAACAACGAAACCACCGCTGTCGATCCCATAGAGCAAATGCGCAAGCCCTTCCTGATGGCGCTGACTCATATATAGGAAATTCGGATCGGGAGCTATGGAAAACGGCAGTTCCCTGAAGTTGAAATATTGCTTATACAAGGCCGAATCTGCAACAGCTACAAAGGGTGAATTCCAGATCTCGTGGTATCAACAGGATACACATACACTTCTATCAGCATAGCCGATGTAATCATCAGGCCCCGTTCCCAACGAGCGCCCAGGCAGAGGGCCCGGGTCAGGCCTGTTTCATCAGGGTGTCGATAATAGCATTGAAAGTCTGGCTGGGACGCATCAGCCTGGAGGCCTGTTTGTCATCGGGATGATAATAGCCGCCATAGGCCTGCGGCTTTCCTTGGGCTGCATTGAGTTCAGCGACGATGTCTTCCTCCTTGGCAGCCAGGGCCTGGGCCACAGGTACAAACTCGCCCTGCATCTCGGGCGTGTCATTTTGTCTAGCCAGCTCCTGTGCCCAGTACATGGCCAGATAGAAATGACTGCCACGGGTATCGAGTTCGCCAACTTTTCTACCGGGCGACCTGTCATTTTCCAGATATAAACCATTGGCCTTATCCAAGGTGTTCGCCAGAACCCGGGCCTTGGGGTTGTCGAAACGGGTGGCAAGATGTTCCAGTGAGGCCGCCAATGCCAGGAACTCTCCCAAAGAATCCCAGCGCAGGTGTCCTTCCCTTTGAAATTGCTGGACGTGCTTGGGTGCAGACCCGCCGGCACCGGTCTCGAACAAACCGCCACCCTTCATCAATGGCACGATGGATAGCATCTTGGCACTGGTACCCACCTCGAGGATGGGAAAAAGATCGGTGAGATAATCCCTGAGCACGTTTCCTGTGACCGAAATGACGTTCTCCCCCTTGGAGATTCGCTCACAGGTGAATTTCGCAGCCTCGGCAGGTGGCAGGATTTTGATCTCCAGTCCCGAAGTATCATGCCGCTGCAGATAGGTTTGGACCTTGCAGATCAGTTCCGCGTCATGGGCTCGTTCCCGATCGAGCCAAAACACGGTGGTCCACCCAGTGGCTCTGGCCCTGTTTACCGCGAGTTTCACCCAGTCCTGTACCGGAAGATCCTTGGTCTGGCACATTCTGAATATATCGCCTTCGGCCACCGGCATTTCCAACAGGACACAGCCTGAAGAAGAGACCACCTTGACCACACCATTGGCTGGAATTTCGAAGGTCTTGTCGTGGGAACCGTATTCTTCCGCCTTTTGTGCCATCAGCCCCACATTGGGTACCGTCCCCATGGTCCTGGGATCAAATGCTCCATGGTGTTTGCAGTGGTCGATCACCGCCTGATAGACACCTGCGTAACTGGAATCCGGTATCACCGCCTTTGCCTGGTGCTGTTTCCCATCCGGCCCCCACATGGAGCCCGACTCCCTGATCATCCTTGGCATGGAAGCATCGATGATGACATCGCTGGGCACGTGCAGGTTGGTGATCCCTTTTTCGGAATCGACCATGGCCAGCTTGGGCCGTTTTTCGTAGACGGCTTGGATATCGGCCTCGATCTCGGCCCGTTGCTCCTCCGGAAGGATGGCTATCTTGGCGTACAATTCGGCCAGTCCATTGTTGGGATTCACACCGAGCCGTTTGAAGGTCTGGGCATGCTTGTGGAAGACGTCGGCAAAAAAAACGGAGATCACGTGACCGAAGATAATGGGATCGCTCACCTTCATCATGGTAGCCTTGAGATGAACGCTGAAAAGCACATCTCTCGCCTTGGCATCTTCGATCTGTTCGGCTATGAAGGCTCTTAGAGCATTCCGGTCCATCCTCGTTATGTCGATGATTTCGTCTTCGAGCAACGGGATGGACGGTTTCAATACTGTCACCCTGCCATCTTCAGCATGCATCTCTATTCGGCAGTGTCCCGCATTTTCACGATCAATGGTCGTGGAGAGTTCGTTGTTCCTGAAATCCCCACAGGACATGGTGGCCACGTGGGCTTTGTTGTCCGGTGTCCAGGATCCCATGGCATGAGGGTGTTTCCTGGCATAGTCCTTGACCGAGGGAGGGATCCTTCTATCGGAATTGCCCTCCCTTAACACCGGATTCACGGCGCTGCCTTTGACTCTGTCATAGCGTTCCCTGTACTCCTGCCCCTTGGGAGTAGCCGGTTTTTCCGGATAATCAGGCAAACGATATCCTTGTTCCTGAAGCTCCCTGATGGCGGCCTTGAGCTGGGCCACCGAAGCGCTGATACAGGGCAGCTTGATAATATTGGCTTCCGGCCGTTTGACCATATCACCGAGCACGGCCAAGTCGTCACTGACCCGTTGCGCCTCGGTGAGCAGTTCGGGAAACCTGGCCAGGATACGTCCGGCCAGAGAGATATCCCTGATCTCGACGATCACCCCGGCGGCGGAAGTGAAAGCCTTCACAATCGGCAACAACGAATAGGACGCCAGGGCTGGCGCTTCATCGACCTTGGTCCAAATGATCTTTTCCTGCTTGATCGACATGATGTTGTTCTCTCGGTTTCAATTGGCTATGGCAACGGCGGTCACTGAATCAAAGAATACCTGAGTGAGTGCTTTGAAACCAGGGATAACCCGATCCTGAACCAGGGCTCCATCTATTCAAGCTGGGACAGGTGGTCTGCTTCGAAAAACGCCGTGAATACTTTCTTGCCGTGCAGTGCTGCTGCGCAGGAAAGTCCTGCCCAAACCTCCCTGTTTGGGCCCGCCCCATCACCACTCCGGCCTCCCTGCCGGCAAGGCTTTCGAAGCAGACTACCTGCCCCTTCATTCAATCCTTTACGTGTTTAAATGACGTGGTCCTGTGATCCTGAACCCACGGCAACGTGCAAAGTCAGACCTACAATATCAAGTAATATTTCTCACTTCAGGTACCGACGCCATAATCTACCAAACCGAATTGCATGCAATAACGCGTATAATCCCCCCATCGTTTCATCGCATTTTCGACAACTATCATGCATCCACGAGAAAACTTGTTGGCAGATTGGCGGCTCAAGGTCAGGAAACTGCAGGATGAGATCAAAAAGGCCGTCATTGGGCTGGACGATGCCGTTGACAAAATCACTTTGGCGATTTTCGCCCGCGGCCACGTGATGCTGGAAGGGGACGTCGGTGTCGGCAAGACCACTCTGCTGCGTGCGGTGGCAAGGACGC
>JALVSV010000339.1 GCA_027024125.1 Methylothermaceae bacterium
ATATTCCTGTTCAAAAGCCAACCCCCGTTCCCTGGCCATGCGAGCCATCCAGCCGAAGGCGACATCTGAAAGTCCTGAATCCTCGTAACCTCCCCCCACATTGGAATGGACTCCGGGGAACCACACCTGTTTGATTTCCTTGCATCCCTGCCAGGCACCCGACCAAATACTGGGTTTGAACGGTCCACGCCGTTCGTCAATGGCAAGGGCCTGATAAGCATAATCGATATTGTCAGCGGAAACGTCAAAGAAACCCACCCAGAGTTTTCTGGATATCGTTCCCAGCAAAGGCGTTGGCACGCCGAGAGCACCTACCGTGTCCCATACCCCCATAAAGTAAACGCTCGGGGTACGGCTTTCCTGTCTGGCTTTGGAAATGATCCCATCGACTTTCCGATAATCTTTATGGCTTGCCCGTTTGTCAGGATGGATTCGATACAATTCGTAGACCAGATCCAGCTCCCCAAGATCGATTTTCGTCAGAAGCCCTGCATAACGGATGAGCCCGCCCAAGGCCCTGACCGTGTAGGCACCACGACTGAAACCGAAACAATAGATCTGGTCCCCTGTCTCGTAATTGTTGGCGACAAACCTGTAAGCCTGCTGAATATTTCTGGAAATACCGAAACCGGTAGCACCTGCCAGTAGTTTTTCGCCTGGTAATTCCCCACTACCCACACCCGCATCGTAGTACATGATCTGGACATGACCCTGAGGATCCGAGGGCAACAGGGCTCTGAACATCTTCACTACATTGGTCTCGTCTCCCGGCTCATTCCAGGTACCATCGCAACAGACGATCAGTTTTTTCATGGTCAGCTCTCCTCTTGCGTTGTTGTTATGACTGCAGCCACTCCGGATAACGGGAAGACTGCTTCGCCACATCAACATAAAACGCAGAGAAAGACAACAACAAGAATGATTGGCACTCATCGTATCCAATGGCACCGATCACCCAGCAGTCATACAGACTTCAGACCTTGACCACCCAGCGCAGCACCACCTGCAAATGCCGGTAGTCCTCATGACAAAGACTGTCGCGCCAGACGGGAATGGCCATGAACCGGCCATTGTCCAGACGAAAATGAAGCAGGGTCACCCATCGTCCTGCCCGGGTGGAAGGCAGCAACCTCCCTTTCCATACCTGCCGTTTCGGGCCCACCAGTGTCCAGGTTTCCTGGCGATAAAGGATTTGACTCAGTCCCGGATGGCTGCTGAGCCGCCACGACATCAGCATCGTGGCACCCAGCCCCAGAGTCGCGGCAACAGCCAGCCAGACTGGCAACCCGCTCAACCATAGGGCTGTGATACCCGCTCCATGACAGGACAGTAGGAACCATTGCTCCAAACGCGAACCGCTCGGTACCAGAGACAGATTCAGGAATGCTTTCTCAGAGCTTCGCATAACTCCGCCAGTCTGGGATCAGGACAGAGCTGTTTTAAAATGAGCCAGTCCCAAAGCTGTGGATCTGGAAGTTCCAGCAACCTGGAGAATGTCTTCCTTTGGGTTTCAGTCGCAAGGGGATAGGCTTCCTGCAACCATCTTTCCAGCAGCACATCCAGCTCATGCATTCCACGGCGGCAGCGCCACCGCAGCCGGGCAACTTCACTGTCCACGTTGGAGCCGTTGTCGGATTCGCTGGCGAGCCTGGGACGAAAGCCTCACCTCTGACAACCAGGCTTCTGGATTCGAGAGTTTACAAACTTCGTGCATCCATTGCAGCTGTCGTTCGTACCGCCGGCAACCTGTACAGAACCAGACGTGCAACCTAAGCAAAAGGCGCTCCTTGCCTGACAGAGGGGTATCGAGTTCCTTGGAAGCAAGCTCCATCGCCTCCCTGCAGGAAATCATCATCTTCCTTCCTCCCCAACCATGCCGAAACCCGACCGTTCGAGACATTGACGCAATTGAAAACGCATTCGCGACAACATCACCCACACATTGTTGGTCGAGGAAGCCGGCAAGAGCTTACGGATCTGCTCCGCACTCAACCCATCCACCTCGCGCAGATAGAACAAATGACGAAAACGTGGCGGCAGATGCCCGACGCAGATTTTCAGCGCCTGCTTCAATTGGTCCATATCATGACTTCGCTGTGGATCCAGGAATGCTCCTGGGGGGTGGCGCCAATGACCCCGGTCATCGAACCAGCGATCCAGGTCCAGATCCAATGCCTCCAGAGAGATTTCACTCCGCTTGCGGAAATGGTCGACGATCTTGTGTCTGAGGATACCCACTAGCCAGGTGCTCTCGCTGGAGGATCCGCAATAACCCTCCCTTCCCTTCCAGGCGGCCAGCAAGGTCTCCTGTACCAGGTCTTCTGCCAAAGCCTCGTCTCCCACTCTGGCCAAGGCAAACCGAAACAACAGATCGCCATGACGATCGAGCCAGTGCAGCGGATCGAGCTCTCGGGTCATTCCTGCCGTAATGCCAGCAATTTCTTGATCTCGGCAATCGCCTTGGCTGGATTCAACCCCTTGGGGCAGGTGTCGGTGCAATTCATGATGGTGTGGCAACGATAGAGCTTGAAAGGATCCTCCAACGCATCCAGGCGCTCTCCAGTGGCCTCGTCACGGCTGTCGGCAATCCAGCGGTAGGCCTGCAGCAGCGTCGCAGGCCCTAAATATCGGTCACTATTCCACCAATAACTGGGACATGCAGTGGAACAGCAGGCGCAGAGGATACAGTCATAGAGATCGTCGAGGAGCGCTCGTTCCTCCGGGCTTTGCAGACGCTCACGGTCGGAAGGGGCAGGGGTCAGGGTCTTGAGCCAGGGCTGGATAGAAGCGTATTGGGCATAGAACAGGGTCATGTCGGTAACCAGGTCCTTGAGGACACTTTGATGGGGCAACGGATGAATGGTGAGCGTGTCACCATAGTCCTCAATGGCCTTGGTGCAGGCCAGAGCATTTCTGCCATTGATGTTCATGGCACAGGAACCGCACACACCCTCCCGGCAGGAACGGCGAAAGGTCAGTGACGGATCGATTTGGTTCTTGATTCTGATCAGGGCATCCAACACCATCGCACCACACTGTTCCCGATCGATCAGGAACGTATCGAGACGTGGATTGTCGTGATCCTCCGGATCCCACCGATACACCCGGACGGTCAACAGGCGTTTCGCATCCTGAGGCGCAGGCCAGGTCTTGCCTGGTTTGATCCGGGAATGAGGCGGTAGGTTGAACTGCACCATATCAATACACTCTTGGCTTGGGCGGAATGGGTTCGACTTCCTGGGTCATGGGCTTCATATGTACCGGACGATAGGCGAACCTGATCGGCTTTTCAGGGTCGAGCCAGATCAGGGTATGTTTGAGCCAGTTGTCATCGTCCCGTTCGGGATAATCCTCCCTGGCATGAGCACCACGGCTTTCGGTGCGATTGCCCGCCGCAGCGATGGTTGCCAATGCCTGGGGTAACAGGTTGGAAAGTTCCAGCGCTTCGACCAGATCGGTATTCCAGATCAGGGAATGATCTGCAAGGCCGATCTCAGAGAAAGAACCTGCGATCTCTTCGAGCTCGGTCAGACCTTCGGCCAATACCTCGCCCGTTCTAAACACCGCAGCGTGATTTTGCATACAGCGTTGCATGCGATTCCTGACTTCGGCCACCTTCACGGTGCCTCGGGCAAAGCGAATCTTATCGAACCGTTCCAACAAAGGATCAAGGATGTCGTCCGGCAAAGGCCTGTGGGGACGCCGGGGTTTGACCATCTCGGCGCATCTGATTGCAGCGGCCCGGCCGAACACCACGATATCCAGCAATGAATTGGAACCCAGGCGATTGGCACCGTGAACCGAGACACAGGCCGTTTCGCCAATCGCCATCAACCCAGGAACCGTCGTTTCCGGATCTTCATTCTTAAGGGTGACCACCTCACCGTCAATGTTGGTGGGGATGCCACCCATATTGTAATGGGCCGTCGGAATGACCGGAATCGGCTCCTTGGTCACGTCCACTCCGGCAAAGATTCTGGAAGTCTCGGCAATCCCTGGCAGGCGTTCGTGGATGATCCTGGGATCCAGATGCTCAAGATGCAGCAACAGGTGGTCTTTGTGAGGGCCCACCCCCCTGCCCTCACGGATCTCAATGGTCATCGCCCGGCTGACCACGTCTCTGGAGGCCAGATCCTTGGCGTGGGGGGCATATCGGGGCATGAACCTTTCACCCTCGGAATTGGTGAGATAGCCGCCTTCACCCCGAACACCTTCCGTGATCAGGCAACCAACCCCATAGATCCCGGTCGGGTGAAACTGCACAAACTCCATGTCTTGAAGCGGCAGCCCTGCACGCAGCACCATCGCATTCCCATCCCCGGTACAGGTGTGAGCCGAGGTGCAAGAAAAATAGGTACGCCCGTAACCTCCGGTGGCAAGCAAAGTCATATGGGCACGAAACAGGTGCAGGCTTCCATCTTCCAGGCACCAGGCGAGCACACCCCGGCAAACGCCCTTGTCATCCATGATCAGGTCGAGAGCGAAGTATTCGATGAAAAATTCGGCCTGGTGTTTGATCGATTGCTGGTACAAGGTATGGAGAATCGCATGACCGGTCTTATCGGCAGCGGCACAGGTTCGTTTCGCCTCACCTTCACCATATCTTGTCGTCATGCCTCCGAAGGCACGTTGATAGATCTTGCCTTCAGGGGTGCGGGAAAATGGAACCCCATAATGCTCCAGCTCGATGATGGCCGGGATGGCTTCGCGGCACATATATTCAATGGCATCCTGATCTCCAAGCCAGTCCGACCCTTTGACGGTATCGTACATATGCCAGCGCCAGTCATCCTCACCCATATTCCCCAACGCAGCACTGATCCCCCCCTGCGCCGCAACGGTATGGCTTCGCGTGGGAAAAACCTTGGTAATACAGGCGGTCTTCAGCCCCCGGGCGGCCATCCCTAAGGTAGCCCGGAGCCCTGCCCCCCCGGCTCCTACGACAATGGTGTCATAGGTGTGTGTGGTGATCTGATAGGCTCGTGTATTCAATCTGATTACCGTGAAAGTTTATTGATTCACCACAGAGACGCAGAGTGCGGAGAGAGAAAACTCCGCGTTATCTGCGTCTCTGCGGTGAGAAATCGATTCCAACAGGCCTGTGTCTTTCATGTTTCGGGGTGTTGGTTAGACCAGCATGAGCGTGATCGTGAAATATTGTGGGAGGAAGCAGGGCATTGGTTTTCGGAGCGCTGTAAATCCGTCCATGGAAGCTCGGACATGGCCGTCCAGGCCATGTACGCCCTCAAACCAATACCCTGCTTCCTCGGTGGTCCTTTCATACCTCGGAGTGAGATCGGGGTCTTCATGAGTGTTACCGTGAATTACGTTTTTTATCTTTGAAAAAGCAGAGGGCAAAGACTCCTGCCTTTTTACTTCCATGCCTATACATGGTGAGATGCGGTTCGGTGACCTTCTTCTATCGGGATGATGAAGCATCTCTGCCTGCTCGGTCAGGCAGAATCCCTGCTAAAAATCATTCAACCATTCGCGATAATTCTAACGATGGACGCAAAAGCCAACAACAGCAGAAAGAGCAGTCCCAACCAGATGACTATCAGGGAACAGACCCGTGCCGCAGTGTGATGGACGTAATCGACAATGACTTCTTTGAGCCCCAACTGAGCGTGATAACAGGCCGCGCAGACATAGGCCAACAAAAAGGTGCTGTTCCAGGGGTGGGCAACCCAGGTACTCATAGCCGTGTGATCCAAAGCAACCAGACGATTCAGGAACCAAATCATCCACAGGCTGAGGGGGATCAATGCAATTGCCGTCAGTCGCTGCATCCACCAGTGGCCTGAACCGGTGTGAGCCGAACCCAGGCCAATCGCCTTACCCAGAGCGGTGCGAAATTCCATGCCTTCAGGCTCCATCTAAAGTATGGTCCAGGAAAAGAGTGTCAGGATCAGGGCTGATGATAGCTCCCACAGACTATGGCGGGTCAAGGTGACACGGTCGAATCCGCAGGCGGTGTCCCAGATCAGATGGCGAATGCCATGACAAAAGTGCAAAAACAAGGCAAACAGCCAGAGCAACAGCAACGTCTGCCCCAGTACATGGTTGAAAAATGAATGAATCATGGCATAGGCCTGCCCATTACCCGCAATGGCCAACACAATGCCAACCAGGCAGATCAGGCCCAAACTCAGTATCACGCCAGTCATGCGGTGAGTAATGGACAGCAACGCTGTCAACGGCAGGCGATAGATTTGCAGGTGGGGAGAGAGTGGATGCATTCGACCGGAAGCCATGATCAAAAATCTATACAGCGCCCATTTTTCTCCCAATCGCCATAGCGGGTGGGATCAATGGGGCGTTGGGGAAATTCTTCCCTGCTTTCAGGCGAACTGTCCGGTGATGTCTCGATTTTTTCCACCGGTGGCGTCTCGGGATCCTGGCAGGTCATAGCGTTCTCCAGAATAAGTTTGGGACGAATACATGTAAATTCAATTTCATTGGCCAGATCAATGGCCTTGAAGCTGAGGCTTATCGACAGACGGAATCCTGGCAATTGTAAGCACAACAAGCTCCATTCGCAACCAGGCCAGTCAGTGGGTGGGGTCTGCCTATACCGTATCCTTGTGCATAGTCTATTCCTATATCCTTTAGAAGGTTGAAGATTTCATCATCCTCGACAAATTCCGCAATGGTTTGCTTGTTCATGATATGGCCCACATCATTGATCGATTTGACCAGCGCCCGGTTAATCGGGTCATGGCAAATATCCCTGACAAAGGTACCATCAATCTTGAGATATTCCACCGGCATGTTCTTCAGATAGCCAAAGGAAGACATGCCGCTACCAAAGTCATCCAAGGCAAAACTGCAGCCAAGTTTTCTCAGTACCTCTATCATGATGTTCGCGTTGACGATATTGGCGATCGCCGCGGTCTCGGTGATCTCAAAACAAATTTTATCCGGCGGGATGGCCGATTGTTCAAATTGCTTGATGACAAAATCAAGGAAATGCCGATCTGATACCGAAACCCCGGATATATTGACCCCGGCAAGAAAAAGCCCTTCCAAATGCTGGGGGTGTTCGGCCAACCAACGAAAATAATGGCTGATCACCCAACGGTCGATCAAACCCATCAGGTCGTAGCGTTCGGCAGCCGGCATGAAAGCCCCCGGAGGCACGGTCTCACCATTGTCCATGCACATGCGGAGTAAAATTTCATAGTGAAATCCCTCCTGCTTTCCCCCGTCCACGGGAAGGATGGGTTGGCAATAGAGCTCGAAGGCATCCTTCTCCAGGGCTCGGTGAATCTTCGCCACCCAATCCATTTCCTGACGCCGCAAGGCCAGCTCCTGGTCGTCGGGCTGGTAAACGTGGACTCGATTGCGACCTGCATCTTTGGCGGCGAAACAAGCCTGATCTGCGGCGCTCATGATGTCTTGAATCGTCTGCTTGGCACTGTGAAACGGAACCAGGCCGATACTGGCTCCAATGGAAAAATAGTTTCCATTCCAGAAAAAACGAAAACGCTGAATCGCTGACCGAACATTTTCCGCACAGCGGACTGCCTGTTCGGCAGGGCAATGAGACAGCAGAATGGCAAACTCGTCACCACCCAGACGGGCAACAAGATCACTGTTTCGGGTATGTTGCCGCATCACCTCACTAAGCTGAACCAGAAGCGCGTCACCTGCCGCATGGCCACAAGTATCATTGACCACTTTGAACTGATCGAGATCCAAATACATGAGTACATGCTCTCCCTGATCGATCCCACCCAGTAGGTTCTGCAGTTTCTGCTCGAAAGCATGACGGTTGAATAATCCAGTCAGAGGATCATGAGTCGCCTGATATTGAATCTTCTCCGCCATACGCCGCTGCTCGGTGACATCATGGAAAACCAGAACGACGCCCAACACCTGACCGTCCCTGGAACGGATAGGGGCTGCAGAATTCTCGATGGCAAATTGTCGTCCATCACGGGCAATGAGCTTGGTGTTTTCTTCCAGGATAGCCATTTCTCCTGTTGCAAGCGCCCGGCTGACTGGGTTCTTGGTAATGAGTCCGCCAGTTTTTTCATCGACCATACAAAAAACTTCATTGATGGGTCGCCCCATGGCCTCTTCCTGAGACCAGGCAGTCAGTTTCTCTGCCACTTGGTTGAGGTAATTTATCTTTCCCTCCCGATCGGTGGTAATGACGGCATCGCCGATAGAATGCAGTGTGACCTCGGCCAGTTCCTTGGCCTGAAAAGCGTCTTCACAGGCAAGATTCAGTGCTTCCTTCTGTTGCAATTGTTCACGCATCAAACCTATGATCTCATTGACGGTTTCAGCCAACAGCCTCAATTCCCGGCTACCCTCAGGCTTGAGCGGTGTTTCCAGATCTCCTGCAGCCAGTGACCGGAGCCGTCGGCATATTCTGTCAAGTGGCCTGATGGCCAGCCAATAGGCCACCGTCATAACCAGAAAAACAAGCGCAAACAGGAAGAGTGCAATTGCAGTCCATATCCGCGTCATCCGTTCCTCCATATCGGCAGGAACAAGGTCCGGATCCCATGCAATCTCAATGCTTCCGAATCTTTCCCCCTCGAACTGGAGATCGTTGCGAAAACGGATCCAGTCATGACCATCAGGCCTGGCAGATCGTTGCCTTTCAAGCAAGACATCGCCTTCCCGGTTACGCAGTTCAATGCTTGATATTGCCGGATCACCTTGAATCGCCTGATCGACCACCGAACGAATGACCGGAATCTTTTCTTCCGGCAAAGTTTCGCGAAGAGAGTCTTTCAGTGTGGCAATCGTCTGCTCATTGCGATCGGCAAGGTCATTCATCACGCTCCCCCTTTCCATGCCGGCATAGAGCCACCCGGCAGCAAACGCCGCCGCAATCACCGCGATAGTCGACATCAGGAACAGGAAAGAGAGAAGGGAAGGGTTTCTTCGGTTTTCTGTAGAGCTTGAATTCATGGAATCCCAATCTGAGGCAATAATCGGACTCACCTTCTCCTAATATACTAGTTTAATTTCCAGTCCACGCCCGGATCCCGGCAGCCTCTTTCTCAATGAGATTGGCCATAAGATGACCTTTCTGGCAGTACGAAATCCTTACATCATTGCCACGCCATCTTCTGCTGACTATACGGCAGCTGAGACAAAAGGCCCGGCTTTGGTGATGCCAACGAGGTCGTGTCACAGTCCATGCATTACACGTAGAATGATTGCAGAAATCTTCCACTCCCGAATATATTGAGTCCATCCGGAGGAAAACCTATGAATCCCTGGTTTGCATTCCTGGAACAGCAGCCTCTGGCAACCTCCCCCAAAGAGGGTCATCACATTCTCACTCCTCTCACGCATACCGGAATTTTGCGGGTGGCAGGAAGGGATGCCCTTGATTTTCTACAAGGACAGACTACCTGTGATGTTCGCAAGATCACCGAACAAAACAGCGCTCTGGGGGCCTTCTGCAATCCTGAAGGCAGGGTGATTGCCAATTTCAGGATACTGATGCATGACGGCGATTACCTGCTATTGCTGGCAGCCGATCTTCTCGATATCGTCTTGCGCCGCCTCAAGATGTTTGTCCTGCGGTCAGATGTTAAGTTAATGGCTGAGGAATTCCCCTTGTTTGGTGTCACTGTTTTCGCTCACGGTCAGTTGGACAGGATCGGCAAACCTCCCCAAACCGTCGATGCCATCAGCACAATGGCAAACCTGACCTGGATTCGGATGCCCCCTCCTGGATTACGCTGGCTGGTACTTGGCCCCTATGAAGCCGCCCGGCGGTTTTGGTTATTCCTGGTGGAGGAACACCAGGCTATCTGCCATAGCGTGGAACAGTGGCAACTCCAGGAAATTCGCAGCGGCGTTCCATGGGTCACGCAGGTTACTTCGGAGGTTTTTTTACCACAGATGCTGAATCTGGATGCACTCGGGGCAATCAGTTTCGACAAGGGTTGTTACACCGGACAGGAAATTATTGCCCGCACCCATTACCTGGGCCAAGTCAAAAGAAGGACCTATCGGGTCAGGCTCGATTCCAAGAGGCATATAGAGCCGGGAGAGAAATTACTGTGCGGTGATGAAACGGTAGGACAGGTGGTCAATACTGCCGGCACTCCAGAAGGGCAGGAAATGCTTATGGTGCTGAGATGTGACCGGGCTCAAAATCCAGCAATTTTTCCCGTGGCTGCACCGGGTGCTTACTTGCAGTGGTTGGATCTTGCCTATACTTTGCCGTAGGTAGTTTTACATATCCCACAAAAGGATTTTCAATCTATGCAATTCTCCAATGACCAGCAGTTTCTAGACCACCTGCTCGAACAAATCGAAAAGGATCGTATCGTGCTCCCTTCCCTGCCGGAGGTAGCGCTCAAGGTACGCAATGCCGTTGACAAGGGAGATGCCACCGCTTCCCAATTGGCAGACATGATCGCAGAAGACGCGGCACTCACAGCCAGGTTACTGCAGGTGGCCAACAGCCCTTTGTACCGGGCCAGAACAGAAATCACCAACTTGCAGATGGCGGTGATGCGCCTGGGTTACAACACGGTTCGGACTCTGATGATGGGACTGGCCATGAAGCAGGTGTTCCAGCCGGACTCCCAGATATTGGCCAACTATTTTTACGACATCTGGCAGGCCAGTGTTGATGTCGCAGCAATCAGCCGCGCCATGGCGACCCTTTGTCCGAACCTGAACAACGAACAGGCCTTGTTGGCAGGTTTGATACACCAAATTGGTAAACTGCCAATCTTGTCCCTGGCCGACAAGTCGACTGGAATCGACAAGGATCAGCAAACCCTGGATCACCTGCTCGACGCCCTCCATACCAGGGTTGGAGAAGTGATCATGGACAAGTGGAACTTCCCCGACTCCTTAAGGCAGGTAGTGGCGCAATACAACCAATGGGAGAGACAACCAGAAAACGAGGAAGCAGATTACGTGGATTTGGTTCAGGTCGCGCACCTCGAACATATTGCAGCCCAGGGAGGGCAACCACCGGTTGAACCTTCACAGATCGCTGCTTTCTCCCGGTTGGGGCTGGCACCGGATATCGAAGTCGTGGAAATCGAAGGGATCAACGAAACCCGTGAGCTATTCAGTTGACAGGGCTCCGTCATCTATTCAAGTCGAAGCAGACCACCTGCCCCTTCATTCAATCCGTTACGTGTTTAAATGACATGGTCCTGATTCAGTTGATGGAAGCGCTTGTTCCATTCCAAATCAGCCGTTATAGTGCAGCTGATATTTCCACTACTGACTGTAACCGCGAACCCCATGAACGATATTGCGACACGAAAATTCCGCAGGATCGGATTGATCACTGTGGCAGCCGTTTATTTCCTGATACTGGTGGGAGCCATCGTCCGCGCTTCAGGCGCGGGTATGGGATGCCCCGACTGGCCCACTTGCTTCGGCCAATGGATCCCCCCCACCCAGGAGTCGCAGCTACCCACCAATTACCATGAAATCTACGCCGAACTAGGCTACGCCAACACTGATTTCAACCCGGTAAAAACCTGGACCGAATATCTCAATCGATTGACGGGAGTCACGATAGGAATTCTGATCATTTTGACAGTGTGGCGTGCGATTCCCTTTTTGAAGTTCGACCGGCCGGTATTCTATGCATCACTGACCGCTTTTCTGGCGGTCCTGTTCCAGGGGTGGCTCGGTGCCGTCGTCGTCAGCTCCAACCTGCATCCCCTCTTGATCACCAGTCATATGTTGTTGGCACTGGCCATCGTAGCCTTACTGCTGTACGCCGTGATTCGTTCGCAGAAAACGTCCTTCCTGAAATTCCTCCCCAACGCTCTCGATCGAAATCTGACCTGGTGGCTGGCCATCGTACTGGCAATGACCCTGATCCAAATCATTCTCGGCGCCCAGGTCAGGGAAAGCGTCGATCTCATCGCCAAAAGTCATGACTTTGCCCACCGCGAAATTTGGCTGAATGAGTTACCTTGGGTCTTTAACGTCCACAAGGCATTTGCCCTGCTGCTTCTCTGTTGCAA
>JALVSV010000340.1:0-10392 GCA_027024125.1 Methylothermaceae bacterium
CTGTTCCTTAAAAGTCGTGGCAAGTCGTTGGAAGGCAAATGCAAACTCGACCAACCGCCAGGTCAACATGGCCAGCGTCGAAGAGCGCGTTTGTCCAACTACGCCATGCAGCTGCGTGAGAAGCAGAAAATCAAACGGATCTATCAGGTACTGGAAAGACAGTTCCGCAACTATTACAAGAAAGCTGCGCGGCAAAAGGGTTCGACTGGTGAGAACCTGCTGTTCCTGCTGGAAAGCAGACTGGACAATGTGGTTTACCGGATGGGATTTGCTTCCACCCGTGTCGAAGCCCGGCAATTGGTTGGGCACAAGGCGATTTTGGTGAATGGTACCGTCGTGAACATTCCCTCTTACCAGGTGAAACCTGGCGATACCATCGCTGTTCGTGAGAAGGCCAAAAAGCAACAGCGCATCCAGGATGCCTTGACTGTTGCGGAACAATACGGCTTTCCTATATGGGTCGAGGTCGACGCGAAAAGTTTCTCGGGTGTATTCAAATCCCTGCCCGATCGGGCTGATTTGGGAGCCGATATACAGGAACAGTTGGTCGTTGAATTGTATTCCAAGTAACCTGAGCGGGTTGATACTAAATTATGGTTGATCTTTTACTTTATACTCACAAACCACGTATCGTCAGTATCGAAACCGATCCCGAACGTAATCACTCGAAAATCGCCATCGAGCCATTGGAGCGCGGCTATGGCCACACGATCGGGAACGCCCTGCGTCGGGTTTTGCTGTCCTCCATTCCAGGATGTGCGGTGACAGAAGTCCGTATCGAGGGAGTGTTACATGAATATATGGCCATCGAAGGCGTGCAGGAGGATGTCATTGACATTCTTCTGAACCTGAAGCATTTGGCTGTGGTCCTCCATAGCGGCGATTCAGCAGAGCTGCAATTGACCAAAAAAGGACCCGGCCCCGTGACAGCAGGCGATATCGAGCTCACACATGATGTTGACATCGTCAATCCGGATTTGACCATAGCCCATCTGACAGACGTGGGTGAGCTTCAGATGACGCTCAAGATTGAAAAAGGGCGTGGTTACCAGCCTGCGAACCGTGATATGGGAGAACATCAGGATTCGTCGATCGGTGTCCTGCGTCTGGATGCCTCCTTCAGTCCGATACGTAAGGTTGCCTACCGGGTGGAGAGTACCCGTGTGGACCAACGCACCGATCTCGATCGTCTGGTATTGGAGCTGGAAACCAATGGCACCGTTGATCCTGAGGAATGCGTCAAACGATCTGCAAAAATTCTCAGTGATCATTTGGCTGTCATGGTGGATCTCAAAGAAGAGCAACGGGAAGAACCTGAGGAGAAACAACCAAAGTTTGCACCGATTCTTCTTCGCCCTGTGGACGACCTCGAACTTACCGTCCGTTCGGCAAACTGTCTGAAAGCGGAAAATATCTTCT
Source organism: Methylothermaceae bacterium (assembly GCA_027024125.1). GTDB lineage: Bacteria > Pseudomonadota > Gammaproteobacteria > Methylococcales > Methylothermaceae > Methylohalobius. The sequence goes on from JALVSV010000340.1 coordinate 1,420, forward strand.
ATATTGGAGACTTGGTTCAACGCACCGAAGTCGAATTGCTCAAGACCCCGAATCTGGGTAAGAAGTCTTTGACAGAGATCAAGGATGTCCTGGCCTCAAAAGGATTGTCGTTAGGAATGCGCCTCGAAGGATGGCCCCCGGAAGATCTGAAACGTCCAGATGAAGGAAAGAAGGAAGAACAGGCGAAAGCATCTTAAGGTTAAAGGATAAAGAAAATGCGTCATCGTAAAGCAGGAAAACATTTCAATCGCACCAGCAGCCATCGGCAGGCCATGTTCAGAAATATGGCCAGTTCCTTGTTTCGTCATGAATTGATCAAGACGACACTTCCTAAGGCCAAGGAATTGCGTAGAGTCGCAGAGCCTTTGATCACACTTGCCAAAGAGGATAACACCTCTCGGCGTCGGTTGGCCTTTGCCAGATTGCGTGACAAGGAGGTGGTCACCAAGTTGTTTGATGAGCTCGGTCCCCGCTATCGGCAACGTCCAGGGGGTTATATCCGTATACTGAAATGTGGCTATCGTACGGGGGATGCGGCCCCAATGGCCTATGTCGAACTGGTGGACAGGCCGATGGAAGAGCAGGAAGCCACGGATTGAGTGTTGATCGATTGACTACACCCACAAAAAAGCCGGGGAATCCCGGCTTTTTTGTGGGTAATGGGGGTAGGGCTCACCAATCTTTCTTTAACAGTTCCAGTTTGCCCGGCTTCCCATCCCAGTCTTCCGCGTCGGGAAGCGGATCCTTTACCTCGGTGATGACAGGCCATTTTTTGGCCAACTCTGCATTCAGTTCTATGAAGTTCTGTTGATCTTCTGGAACTTCATCTTCAGAATAGATTGCATTGGCAGGGCATTCGGGTTCACACAAGGTGCAATCGATGCATTCATCCGGGTCGATGACCAACATGTTGGGCCCTTCATGGAAACAATCTACCGGACATACATCCACGCAATCGGTATATTTGCAGTTGATACAGTTTTCTGTAATGACAAACGCCATGGCACTATCCTGAAGTAATCGTAGTGAATTCGATAATTATACCAAAACGGCCTTGAGACTGAAGCGAAGTCCTAATACCAGCAAAATGATGGCGACTAGAGGGCGGAGAAATCGGTCTGGAATATTTTTTCCAACCATACTGCCCAGATAGATAGCAGGGAGTCCCCCTGACATGAGCCCTCCCAGGAGCAGTGGGTCGACGCTGCCAATCTGCCAGTGTCCCAGTCCTGCAACCGCTGTTAAGGGAACAGCGTGGGCCAGGTCTGTTCCCACGATGGAAACGGTGCGTTTGTTGGGATAGAGCAGAAACAACAGAGCAGTCCCGATTGCACCCGCGCCAACGGATGACAGGGTCACCAGGAAACCCAGGACTAGGCCGGTTAGAATGGTTATCTCCCCCCGCACTTTCTTGAGCCTGCTGACAACAGAGTTCTTGCGACGTAACCCCCGGTGTAGATATTCATTTAGTTTTTTTCTGAAGAAAACCACCAATGAGGTGACGATCAACATGATACCCAGGGTAGTGGTCATCAACTGCTCATAGTCGTATCCTAGCTGATGCATTTTCTTGATCAGCAGAACTGTCAGAAGCGAGGCAGGAATGCTTCCTGTGGCCAGTCGAAGTGTGATACTCCAGTCAATGGTTTTTTGTCGGTGGTGGAAGAAGACGCCATTGGCCTTGGTCAGTGCTGCGTACAATAAATCCGTACCAACAGCGATTGCGGGATTGATTCTGAAACCCAATATCAAAATAGGTGTCATGAGAGATCCACCTCCCACGCCAGTCAGGCCGATGACAAACCCGACCAAGGCCCCTGCAAGAATATGTAGTAAGTCCATTTGTTCTAATAACCTTTATCCTATTTCTTATTGCATTATTGACTATGCTAGATATAATGAAAAAGAATAAAAAACACTAGATTTAGAATTCTTAGGAATATGAAATTACAGCAGTTACGCTACATCTGGGAAGTCGCCCATCACGACCTGAATGTTTCTGCGACAGCCGAGAGTCTGTTCACTTCTCAGCCAGGTATCAGCAAACAGATACGTTTGCTGGAAAATGAACTCGGGTTGCCCGTTTTTGCGCGCAATGGCAAGCAATTGACTGAAATCACTCCAGCTGGCGAGCTGATTATCAAACTGGCGGGTGAGATTCTAGGTAAAGTGGAGAACATCAAACGCATAGCCGAAGAGTATGTGGATGAAAACAGTGGTTCTCTGGCTATTGCCACCACCCATACCCAAGCTCGTTACGCCTTGCCTTCGGTGGTCAAAACCTTTATGGCCCGATATCCCAAAGTCACATTGACCATGCATCAGGGTACACCGGTACAGATATCCGACCAAGCTGCTCGAGGTGTCACAGATATCGCTATCGCCACTGAGGCATTGGAGTTGTTTGATAATTTGGTGATGTTGCCGTGTTATCGCTGGAGTCACTGTATTCTGGTTCCGAGGGGGCATCCTCTGACCAGGAGGGAGGGCAGTCTGAGCCTACAAGATGTCGCTGGCCATCCTCTGATTACCTACGTGTTCGGTTTCACCGGACGGTCGAAATTGGATGAAGCGTTCGATCGCAGTCACCTCAAGCCAAACGTCGCATTGACTGCGGTGGATGCGGATGTCATCAAGACTTATGTGCGCTTGGGCCTGGGTATCGGGATCGTCGCCAAATTGGCCTACGATCCCGAGTATGACCAGGATTTGGTGGCTCTCGATGCCGGTCATCTTTTTGGGGACAGTATCACTAAGATCGGCTTGCGGAGAGACATGTTCATCCGCCGATTTATCTACGATTTCATTGAGCTGTTTGCCCCTCATCTGACCAGGGATGTGGTCGAACAGGCGATGAAATTGCGTGACAAGCACGAAATCGATGGGTTGTTCGATGGTGTCGAATTACCGCATTACTGAGAATGCCACATTATCTGTCAGGACTTGCGGTGAATTCCGCATTCCTTTTGATTGGCCGTTTCCCACCACCATCTTCCTTCCCGCTCATGTTGATGGGGAAGCGTAGGACGGGTGCATGGTTCGCAACCAATGCTACGGAAGCCATGCTGGTGCAACGGGTTGTAGGGGACATCGTATGCCTCGATGTAGTCCCATACCTGGGCCGAAGTCCAGTTTGCCAGGGGATTGAACTTTATCAAGGTGTCACCGCGCCCTTGGAAGGCGATGTCGGCCTCAACTTCCGGAATGCTTTGTCTGGTATCCGGGTTCTGGTCTCGGCGTTGTCCCGTGATCCAGGCATCTAGAGTTGCCAGTTTCTGCCGCAAAGGTTCCACTTTGCGGATGGCGCAGCATTCGTGATGGCCATCGCGATAGAAGCTGAAGAGACCCTTCTGGCTGACCAGTTTGCCAATGGCAGCCGCATCGGGATAGAGGATATCCAATTGAACTGGATAATGTTCCCTTACCTTTTCGATAAATTGATAGGTTTCTGGGTGTAGGCGGCCAGTGTCAAGCGTGAAGATCCGGATATCCTCCCGGATCTTGCAGGCCATATCGATAAGAACCACATCTTCTGCTCCGCTGAAGGCGATAGCGATGTGATCGAACTCCGTCAGGGCTGCCTTGAGTATGGCTCGAGGTTTCTTGCCAGCCAGAAGCGTTTGCCAGTGTTCCAAGTCGAATTCGATTTGACTCATGGGGGATTCCGGGTCGGTTTGTTGAAATTTTATGCGGCCTGACAGGTCTGGCTCAAATAGCGATGGAGGAACTGATCAAAACTCAGGCTGTCTTTGGCCTCGATCTGTTCCTGTTCTTCGAGCGATTGCCGGGCAAGTTTCATGAACCATTCCAACTGACTGGGTTCCAGCGGATGGCTGCGGAAATAGTCGGCATGCGTTTTGGAAAGGCGCATGGCGAATTGGTCGAATGACTCGCCATGCGTCTTCATTTCTTTCACCACTCTGGCTGAGGGTGTTTCGTCTGGATCGTGAACTTTCTTCCATTGCCGCTCCAGGCTGTCCAGGTAGACGGGGATGGGAAGAGAAGTATCCATCAGTTGACACAGTGGTTCCATGGCCTGTAGTACTTCGGTGGCCCAAAGGTGCAGCGGGATTGGCCGGTCTTCCAGCAGGAGATCGAGAGATGGGTCGCGTCCCCTTTGAGCTGAGGCCAAAAGGTTGGCGTGAATGACACGGTTCTCGGCCTGGGTGATTGGAGGGCTGTCGTGAAGCAGGCAAAACAGCAGGAAAGCCTCCAGGAAATGAATCTGCCCCTGGTTGATTCCCAGAGGATCGAAGGGGTTGATATCGAGGGCACGAATTTCGACATACCTTACCCCACGGCGCTTCAATGCAAGGGTGGGTTTTTCGCACGATTCGGCGATCTGTTTGGGACGGACCGGACTGTAATATTCATTTTCAATCTGCAGGATGTTCGTGTTGAGCTGAAGATATTCGCCCCCTCGTTTGACTCCAATGGCCTGATAGGGTGGGTGTGGAGTTTCGATGGCATGACACAGGCTGGTGACATACTCTTCCAAGCTATTCAGGGAGATGTGGAGCCCTGCCTGGGTCTTGTTCTTGTAGCCGATGTCACTCATGCGCAGGGAGGTGGCATGAGGCATACCGTAAGTATCGGAGCTGATTTCAACGAATCCTTCAGGAATTCCGCCTCGGCATTTCAGGAACTGGCCGTTGACAGCGGGTGATGCTCCAAACAGATACAACAACAACCATCCGTAGCGGTGGAGGTTTCGAATCAGGGAGAAATACAGATGAGCCCGCAAATCCTTGGGGGACAGGCTCAATTGAAAAACTTCCCCTAACAGGGGCCACAAGGACTCTGCCAGCGAGAAGTTGAAATGTATCCCGGCGATTGCTTGCATCGTGCGTCCGTATCGATGGGCCAGGCCGACGCGGTAGATGTGTTTCATCTTGCCGATGTTGGACGAACCATAACGGGCAATGGGGATGTCCTCATCCTGTTCGAATCCAATGGGCATGCTGGTTGCGAGCAGCAACTCGTCCTCTGGAAGCATCTGATAGACGAATCGATGGATGTCTTCCAGGAAGGACAGGGTGGCAGTGGCATCCGGGAAAGGGGGGGTGATAAATTCCAACAGGGCCTCGGAGTAATCCGTGGTGATGTGAGGGTGGGTGAGGGCCGAACCCAGTTGGACAGGGTGAGGTGAATGCGCCAGCCTGCCGGCTGCCGTGATGCGCATGCTTTCTTTTTCCAGCCCTTTCAAGCCGTTGGAAAGATCATGAACCAGAGAGTCGTGGGCAAGACTTTCCAGACGTCGGTGAAAATGGTCGGTGTTCAATGAATGGATCCCTTGAATGGCAAAGCGATATCGGGATCATTATATACGGCTTGACTTCCAGGCATGAAAAAACCCGGGGATGCCCCCGGGTTCATAAGGTTCGGCTTTCTTGTTGTTATGGTCGTCAGGCGGTTCAGGCAGAAACGCTACGGGTGGTTTCCGCGCTGGAAAGACGCTGCTTGTTGGTAGGTTCACCAGCGGGATCACAGCCAACCAAAGAGACTGTCACCATGATCAGCGCCAACATTCCAAGAATTTTCTTCATGTTTTCCTCCTCGTCACAATCGTGAATGATTTTTTATAAAGTGCTATGTGCACAGGTGTTTTATAACCAAGACACATAAAGAATTCAATACTTGTTTTCACCCGAAATGGGTCTGTTGTCGTAACTTATTGAATTATAGAATAATTTTATATGGGCTTTCGGAATGGTCACGGGCCAGCCGGGGAATCAGATAACCGGGTAGCAGGCGTCGTATTCGTTCATGAAGATATTTCGCTGTCGCCTCGGAGACTTCGAAATGGGAAGTGCCGCGAGCACGATCAAGCAGATGAAGGTAGTAAGGCAGGATACCGGCATCAAACGATTTCTTTTGTAGTTCTACCAAGGCCTCCACAGTGTCATTGACTCCTGCGAGCAAGGTGCTCTGGTTGAGTACATAGACGCCACAGTCTCGAAGGCGCTGGACCGCCTTACTGACTTCATTGTCGATTTCATTGGCATGATTGATGTGGAGCACCATGGTTACTGGTAAGCGGCAACCGATCAGCATCTCCAGCAGATGGGTATCCACCCTGCCTGGAACCACGACGGGAAGCCGGGTGTGAATTCTCAGGCGTCGCAGGTTTGGAATTCCTTGCAGGTCGTGGATCAGTGAATCCAAACGCTCATTGGACAAGAACAGAGGGTCCCCCCCGCTGAGAATGACTTCTTCGATTGAAGGGTCGTTGCGGATATAGTCCAAAACCGGCCTTCGTCTTGAAGAAGTGAAACGATTGACCGAATAAGGGAATTCCCGGCGAAAACAATAACGACAGTGGATGGCACAGGCGCCGTTGACAATCAACAGTACCCGTCCATGATACTTGTGCAGCAACCCGGGAGCCACTTGTGCCTTTTCATCTCCGACAGGATCGCCGACGAATCCGGGGGGGGATTTGTTCTCTTCGAATCGGGGGAGCACCTGGAGGAGTAACGGATCGTCAGGATCTTGGGGGGTCATGCGTTGGGCGAAAGGGCGCGGCACCAGGAAACTGAAGGTGGACTCGGCGTTTCGACTCCAGCTGTCAGGTTCCAGGTCGAGATCTGCCAGCAATTGAGCGGGGCTGGTATAGGCACGAGCCAATTCCTGTTGCCAGGTCAGTGGGGGGCCGGGCTGGGTTATAATAGAAGGCATTTTTTACTTTGGCATAGAGGAAACAGTCTGACATGGCAACTTATAGTACCAATGAATTCAAGAATGGACTGAAAGTGATGCTTGATGGCGACCCCTGTACAATCCTGGAAAACGAATTCGTCAAGCCGGGTAAGGGGCAGGCATTCAACCGGGTCAAATTTCGCAACCTGAAGACCGGCAGGGTCATCGAACGTACCTTCAAGTCTGGCGAGTCCATAGAGGCTGCCGATGTGCTGGAGGTCGAAATGCAATATCTCTATAACGACGGTGAATTCTGGTACTTCATGGATCCAGCCACCTATGAGCAGGTCGGCGCAGATGCCAAAGCGGTAGGGGATGCGGCCAAATGGCTTAAGGAACAAGCCGTTTGTACCGTCACTTTGTGGAACGGCGCTCCCATTGCAGTGACCCCCCCCAATTTTGTAGAGCTGGAAGTGGTGGAAACCGATCCGGGTGTGCGTGGGGACACTTCCGGTGGCGGTGGCAAACCGGCAAAGCTGGAGACAGGTGCAGTGGTCCGGGTACCGCTGTTCGTCCAGACCGGAGAAGTGATCAGGGTGGATACGCGCAGCGGGGAATATGTCTCTCGGGTCGGAAAATAAGCGGGACTGGCGTCCCTGTTGTGATTTTGAGAGTTTGCAGCGGCGCGCCTGGATGTTGGCGCAGATCAGGCAATATTTCCACGACAGAGAGGTACTGGAAGTGGAAACGCCACTACTTGGGAGCCGGGTGGGTACCGATCCCCACCTGCGATTTATGACTGTCCAGGAAGACGATCGCATCCTCTATCTGCAAACTTCTCCCGAATTTGCAATGAAACGGCTGCTGGCTGCAGGTAGCGGGTCGATCTACCAGATATGCAAGGCGTTTCGAGGTGGGGAGGTTGGGCGTTTGCACAATCCTGAATTTACCCTGTTGGAGTGGTATCGGGTGGGCTTCGACCTCGATCAATTGATGGATGATGTGGCTTCATTGCTTCGATGCTTGTTGCAAGACCAGGTAGGAGGGGAGGTTCGGTTACGATATGGTGAATTGTTTGAGGAAGCCATAGGCGTGTCCTGGGATGCTCCCATTCCCGAGCTGAACCAACGGGCGAGGGCGCTGGATCTGGCGGAAGCTGGTGAAATCTGTGGGAGAAATCGCTCTCTGTGGCTGGATTTCCTTTTTTCCCATCTCATACAACCTGGGTTGCCTGACAGAGAGTTGGTTTTTGTCCATGAATATCCCGCGCCTCTGGCTGCATTGGCCAGCCTCAAACCGGGTCAGCCCCAAACAGCCGAACGTTTCGAGGTGTTTCTGCATGGTGTCGAATTGGGGAATGGTTATCGGGAGCTGACCGAGCCCACAGAACAACGGGCTCGTTTCGAGGCTGAGCAGAAGGCCCGAATCCTTGCCGGACTGCCCTGCCCGGAGCTCGACGAATCATTCCTGGCGGCGCTGGAGGAGGGCATGCCCCAGTGTAGCGGTGTGGCAATCGGTCTGGACCGGGTGCTGATGTTGATGATGGGACATGATTCGATCGAACGTGTTCTGCCGTTCCCAATGCGGGTCTGTTGTTGAATAGATTTCGGTTCCCCTCCATTCGTACCCTGCTGCTGGTCAGTTTTGCAATGGTCATGCTGCCGTTGATCCTGGCCTTGTGGTCGGCGTTGTATTCCATAGAAAAGATGAGCGGATATAGTCAAGAGGTGGTCTATCAATCCGTCCAGATGACCCAGGGCAGCCGGATGCTATTGGAACAACTGATTGCCATGGAACGCAGCGCCAAGCAATTTCTCATTCTGGAAGATCCCAGCTTTTGGGAGACTTTCAAGCATAATCGGGAATCATTTCTCGTTGCGTTGGCGGGGTTGTTGGATGCTGGGAAGCGCTATCCAGATCTTGAAAGGAAATTACGCAAACTGGAAGGATACGAATTCGATTTGTATACCATGCTGCTTGATCCCCGTCTGGATATTCCTTCCAAGCTGGTGGCAGCAGATCAATACGGTGGGCTGCGTGATTTAGCCGAAGATATCTGGCGATTGAGTATCTCTTTGATTGGAAAAAATCTGCAACAGCTGGAAGTGCGTTCAGAGCAAGCACGGCAGCAAACCCTGCGTAATCTGATGATTTTAATGCCGGTTGCCGTTGTTCTCCTGGTGTTTTTCGTCTATCTCATCATCCGCCCCATTCGCCAACTGAAAGCGGCTATCCGCAAGCTGGGAGAAAGGTATTTTGATGAGCCTATCGTGGTGCAAGGGCCGAAGGACCTGGAAGCCTTGGGGCAGGCGCTTGATTGGATGCGTACCCGGT
>JALVSV010000340.1:10402-11961 GCA_027024125.1 Methylothermaceae bacterium
CTCATGAGTTGAAGACGCCCCTGGCCAATATTCATGAAGGGGTTGAATTATTGCATGACCGGGTAGTCGGAGAATTAAACACGGAACAAGATGAAATTGTTCAAATCATTGCCGGCAACACGACCAAGTTGTATCGAATGATTGAAGATCTGATCCGTTACAGCCAAATGCAGCAGGTCGAAGAAAACCTTAGAACCCAGGTCATCAACATGGCCTTGCTGGTGCAAGAGGTTATCGAAGAGTATACTGATCGATTGAGAATCAATAACATACGTATCAAGAGCCGGCTGGAGCCAGTGGAAATTCGCGGGTTCCCTGCTTTTCTGCGTACCATGGCCGACAATTTGCTTTCCAATGCGGTCAAGTACTCGCCTCCAAACAGTGAAATTCAGGTCAACCTGTATCGAAAGGATGGGATGTTATATTTTGAGGTCCTGGACCAGGGACCTGGAATTCCTCCTGAAGAACGGAAGCGGGTATTCGATGCTCTTTATCTGGGCAATATGGGCCGTAAGCTGGAGATAGAAGGTACCGGATTGGGACTTGCCATTGTCAACGAGAGTGTCATTATGCATCGGGGCCAGGTGGAAATCCTCGATTCTCCCAAGGGAAAGGGAGCCTGGTTCCGGGTCACCCTTCCGTTGAACGGTGTTTTCAAGTGAATCAATTCTGCTGGGTATTCCTGTTGTTGGTGATGGAAGGATTGAGTGGCTGTACTCTCTGGTTCCAGCGCGCACCCGTGACCGACACCTCCTATGCATCGAGTGATGTCAGAGGTTCTGTGGAAGAAGTCGTATCGTATATGCACTATCTTGCGACTATTCAGGAATCCGCCCAGCGCGATTCCGAGTGCCAAAGATTATTGAAACTGCATGAACAACGTGGTGATGTCAGGGTTAAGATCCGTTTGGCGCTTTCTCTGTTGGTTTCGCAACATTGCGTCGACAACGATTCGAAGAGGGCCCTGGCTCTGCTGGATGAAGCAATAGAGAATCTGGATAATTCCAGTCTGGGCGGGCTTTTGCTCTATCAAAGGGAATTGGCACTCCAACTTTACCGGAAAGATCGGCAACAAGGACTATTGAACAGTAAAATCAGCGAATGGAAGAAGCGAAGCCGTCAGAATCAAAAAAAGTTGCAGACGTGCGAGCAAGACCTGAAAAAAACGCAGATGAAACTTGAGGCCTTGAAAACAATCGAAAAGAGTCTCAATCATACCGAGGTTCAGTAGAAGCATGATGGATTCACGAAAACGCGTATTGGTGGTCGATGACGATGAAAGCTTTTTGCGTTTGATCACCATGCGTTTGACTGCAGCGGGTTTTTCGGTCAACCCCGTGGCCAGCGGTGAAGATGCACTTTCACAGCTGCAGTTGTTTCGCCCTCATGTCGTGGTGACCGACCTGATGATGGATGGAATGGACGGCATGGCGTTGTTTGACGCGATCCATGAACGCTGTCCCACGCTTCCAATTATCATCTTGACCGCCCATGGCACCATCAATGATGCGGTGGATGCCACCAAACGCGGGGTATTCAGTTTTCTCTCCCAGCCGTTG
>JALVSV010000341.1 GCA_027024125.1 Methylothermaceae bacterium
TTATTTTTCCGCCGCCGGCATAACACCTGGATCGTTCTCTCGATCTCGGTGTCACGCCCGATCAGGGGGTCGATGCGACCTGCTCGCGCAGCCTCGTTCAGATTGGTGGCATATTTCGTCAAAGGGTTACCACCCGCATTGGTATTTTGGGTTTCTTCTGCTGTTTCACCCATATCTTGCGTCGACGGATCCGCCTCTGATTCATCCTTGACCTTGGATATCCCATGGGCGATGAAGTTCACCACATCAAGCCGGGTGATATCCTGTTTGTGGAGCAGGTACACTGCGTGAGAATCCTGTTCACTAAAAATCGCCACCAGAATATTGGCCCCGGTCACTTCCTTCTTACCGGCAGACTGAACATGGAAAACCGCCCGCTGCAGCACCCGTTGAAATCCCAGCGTAGGCTGAGTCTCACGATTGATACCTGATGGAATCAACGGCGTAGTTTCCTCCAGAAATTGTCTCAGTTCACGGCGTAACAGCTCAATATCACCACCACAAGCCCTGAGCACCTCGATGGCCGAAGAATTGTCCAGCATGGCTAGAAGCAAGTGCTCAACGGTGATGTATTCGTGATGTTTCTCATGGGCATACTTGAATGCCGCATTGAGAGACTGCTCCAATTCTTTACTCAGCATGATGAGACTCTCTACGCATCTTAATCTTCAAATTACCTTTCAGGCTTCTTCCATGGTACATAACAAAGGATGCTGATGACTTCTTGAATATTCATTGACCTGTTGAACCTTGGTTTCAGCGATATCCCGGGTAAAGACACCACAGACCCCCACTCCTCGGCTATGGACGTGAAGCATGATTTGAGTCGCCTTGTCCTCATTCATGGCAAAAAAACGCATCAACACTTCGACAACAAAATCCATAGGCGTGAAATCGTCATTCAACAGGATCACACGATACAAAGGCGGCCGCTTCTGCTTCGGCCGGGCCTCCTGAACCGCGGTGCCGGTTCCTGTTTCGCTTTCGCCCTCCGGTTCATCGCCATTATAAGGCGACATCATGTGCCCTGCGAGAATCAGTTTTGATTGCCAGTTCAGTTTACTCATGGATAAATTTCGACCAAGTTTTTTTCTCAGGTTCAGTCATGCCCCCGCCGTAAATAATTCAAGTAGGATTCGGTTCGAATTTCCTGGCGTTTTATCTGCAGCGGAAGCACCCACATTTCGTACATCGATACGATCCACATAAACACGAAAGCCATGGCCATACCAGCGCCTCCGGCAATGACCAGCCAGGCAAAATGTGGTGACAGTTTGGTCAACCACCATGAAGCGATATCCGTCACCTGAAAAATAAAGGGCATAGCAACCGCCAGGGCTTTGATGGGCTCCGAGACACCTGCAGCAAAGCAAAAGATGATACCGATAAACATAAAGATAAAAGCAATGCCGAACAGATGGATATGAGTCACCCTGACCAGGGACTGAATGGTCGCCCCGGTATCGGTAGCCGCCCGCTCCTTGAGCGCGTCGAAGCGGGTAAAATCTGGAATGGAAGCTTCGGAATTGTGACACTTCACACAACGATTATCGATAATTTTCCTGATGGAGTTGTTGTATATGTCTTCAGGGGCGCCATCTCGCACCCACTGCAGAATCTGGAATCGTTCCTCGGGCGGAGCAAATGGTTTCATCGGGCCATTGAGCATCAACTCCAGCTTGGAACCCGACCTGTTACCATAATAACTGTAGACAATATCTTCGATCGACAAGCCAAAACGACCATCTGCCAGTCCGTGGGTAAACAATATCTGCAGCATCGCGACCAGATAACCAATGGCGATGATGAGCAAATACGAAGAAAACAGCACTTTGACCGAGAAGGGCAGATCTTTGAGCTTATATTTCATTAGGCAATCCCTTGAGGTTGATCCAGTTTCAAACACATTATTTTATCCCCATACTATTTTGGCAAGACGATGGATAAGGATTTCAGTAAAATCAGTATTTTCAGCAAAAAATTCAGCTCATGACCTGGAAGCCTAATGTGACGGTTGCTGCCGTCATCGAACACGAACGCCGCTTCCTGCTCGTTAAGGAGAAGATCGCAGGGAAGCACGTCTACAATCAACCCGCCGGCCACTTGGAAGAAGGCGAGACATTGGTCGAAGCGGTGACCAGGGAAGTCTTGGAAGAAACAGCCTGTCATTTTGAGCCCCATGCGCTGGTGGCCATCCAATTGTGGCGGCACCCTCATAATGGCATCACCTTCCTACGCTTCGGTTTTTGTGGACAAATCACTCACCATGACCCTACCAGACCCTTGGATCCGGACATCGTCGCCACCGGGTGGTTCGAGCGTCATGAGATCGACACCATGAGAAACCAGTTGCGCAGCCCACTGGTCTGGGAGTCCATCGTCGCTTATGAAAGCGGGCACAGGATACCACTGGATATTCTGCAAACGTTTTTTGAACCGGGAAGTCATCCCAAACTTTAACGATTGGCTATATTCTTACGAATCAGATATGAGTAACATCGTAGTCGGCATGTCCGGCGGCGTCGATTCTTCGGTCACTGCACTCACCCTTCTGGAACAAGGCCACGAAGTCACCGGGCTGTTCATGAAGAACTGGGACGAAGACGACGGTACTGAATACTGCACCGCCCTGCGTGACCTGGAAGACGCATTACAGGTCTGCGACCGGTTGCAAATCGAGTTGCAGACAGTCAACTTTGCTGCCGAATACTGGGACCTGGTATTCACCCACTTTCTGGAGGAATATCGCGCCGGCCGCACCCCCAACCCCGATATCCTGTGTAATAAACACATCAAGTTTAAAGCTTTTCTCGATTACGCACTGGATCTTGGGGCAGATACCATTGCCACCGGGCACTATGCCAGAGTTCACCGCCGGTTCGGCCGTTATGAACTGCTTCGCGGCCTGGATAGCAACAAGGATCAAAGTTACTTCCTGTATGCCATTGGCCAGGAGGCCCTTGCAAAAACCCTGTTCCCAATTGGCCACTTGCAGAAATCCGAGGTTCGCGACCTTGCCGCAAAGGCCGGTTTCCCCAATCATGCCAAGAAAGATAGCACCGGAATCTGCTTCATCGGTGAACGCCGCTTTCGTGATTTCCTGCAACGCTACCTTCCAGCCCGCCCCGGCCCAATGATCACTCCCGAGGGGGAAGAAGTTGGACAGCACTTGGGACTGATGTATTACACCCTGGGGCAACGGCAGGGGCTTGGTATCGGTGGACGCGCCAGCAAAACCGATGCGCCCTGGTATGTGGTTGGCAAGGATCTCGATCACAATATCCTGCTGGTAGCCCAAGGGCACGACCACCCCCTGTTATATGCCACCACCCTTGAAGTCGGCCAACCGGAGTGGCTGTCAGGTCTCCCGCCTGACTCTTCCTTCCGCTGCAGCGCCAAAATACGGTATCGCCAGCCCGATCAATCCTGCCTGGTCGAACAAATTGCCCAAGACCGTTTCAAGGTGGTCTTCGATGAGCCCCAACGCGCCATGACCCCTGGCCAATCGGCGGTGTTCTATGACGGCGAGGTGTGTCTGGGTGGCGGTATCATCGAACACGTGACCCCCATGAAGGACACTTCCCACCAACATCATAATCATATGGATTTTGCATCATGAAGACTGGCTTGACCGCAATCTCTCCAATCGACGGCCGCTATGCAGACAAGAATGAAGCCTTGAGACCGATTTTCAGTGAACACGGACTGATTCGATACCGTGTCCTGGTGGAAGTTCGCTGGTTACAGGCCTTGGCTGCCGAACCCTCCTTAGTCGAGGTTGCCAGGCTATCTCCCGAGGCGAACTATTGGTTGGAACAAATCGTAGCCAACTTCAGCGAAGCGGATGCGTCCAGAATCAAAGAAATCGAACATACCACCAATCACGACGTCAAGGCGGTGGAGTATTTTCTCAAGGAAAAGACTTCCGATCACGAGGAACTGCGCCAGATTGCCGAATTCTTCCACTTCGCCTGCACTTCAGAGGACATCAATAACCTGGCTTATGGCCTGATGGTCAAAGAAGGTCTGCAGGAAGCATTACTACCCTTGATCGATGCCGTGATCGAAGAAATCACCAGACTAGCCCACAACACCGCCGGTGTTGCGATGTTGGCCCGCACCCACGGACAACCCGCCAGCCCGACCACCCTCGGCAAGGAGATGGCCAACTTCGCCTATCGACTCAGACGTCAACGCAGACAACTGGAACGGATCGAGATCCTGGGAAAAATCAATGGTGCGGTTGGCAATTACAATGCCCACGTGATCGCTTACCCTGAAGTCGACTGGGAGGAACTATCGAAGCGTTTCGTGGAAGGGCTGGGCTTAGGCTGGAATCCTTACACCACTCAAATCGAACCCCACGACTGGTTGGCCGAGTTCTTTGACGCACTGTCCCGCTTCAACACAGTATTGGTGGATCTCGACCGAGACATCTGGGGTTATATCTCCCTGGGTTATTTCCGCCAAAAGCTCATTGCCGGCGAGATAGGCTCCTCCACCATGCCACATAAGGTCAATCCTATCGATTTCGAAAATTCCGAAGGTAATCTTGGAATAGCCAACGCCATTGCCAGGCACTTGGCAGAAAAACTCCCGATTTCACGCTGGCAAAGGGATCTGACGGACTCCACCGTGCTGCGGAATCTTGGTGTGGCGGTAGCCCATTCCCGGATCTCCCTGCAAAGTACCCTCAAGGGACTGGCAAAACTCGAGGTGGACCAAAACAGGCTGATTGCTGATCTGGAAGCAAACTGGGAAGTCCTTGGGGAGGCAGTCCAGACTGTCATGCGGCGTTATGGGATAGAAGAACCTTACGAAAAGCTCAAGGCGCTGACCCGCGGACGCCGAATCGACGCAGAAACATTGCGCCTTTTCATCAGTGACCTGGACATCCCCCAGGATGCCAAAGACAGATTGCTGGCGTTGACGCCTGCAACTTATATTGGCCTGGCAAACCGTTTGGCGGAAAAGATCTGAGTTTTGTGACCCGGTTCACGTCAGGATTTTATCGATGTGCCAAACTTCTGAACATGGTTGTCGTAGAGGATGGCGGTGAATCTGCCCTCTATCCCCTCCTCCCTCCACTGCCACCCCACGGCAACCTAACCCCAGAGCGCAGCAGGATGGCGGCGTCTGGGGTTTTTTTGTCCCTGTCATGAACAAAGTCTGGACTGGTCTTTTATTGGTTTCCCTGGCAACAGGAAGTATTCGTTTCGTCTTCTTTGATGACAAGGCAATCTTCGGACGCATGCTGGAAAGCCTGTTCAGCATGGCCAAGACAGGGTTTGAGATCTCTTTGGGATTGACGGGTATCCTGGCATTATGGCTGGGCATCCTCAAAATTGGAGAAAAGGCAGGGGCAGTCGGCCTCTTGACCCGATTGCTCAGTCCATTGCTCAGACGCCTGATGCCGGGCGTTCCCGAGAATCATCCTGCGCTTGGTGCCATCACCATGAATATCGCCGCCAATGTATTGGGGCTCGACAATGCCGCAACCCCCATAGGTATTCAGGCCATGCGTGAATTGCAGAAACTCAATCCCGAACCAGATACCCTCAGCAATGCTCAGATTCTGTTTCTTGTGATCAACACCTCGGCAGTCACGCTGCTCCCGGTGGCGGTCTTCACTTACAGAGCCCAATTGGGAGCATTGAATCCCACCGACGTGTTTTTGCCAATCCTGCTGGCCACCTTTTGCTCCACCATGGTTGGGCTATTGGCAGTGGCAAGTGTACAACGCCTGCGCCTGTGGGATCCCGTGGTACTTGGTTACCTGCTGGGGCTCGGTGGTGTCATTGCCGGCCTGGCTTATTCTCTCACAGGGCTCCCTCAGGAAATCATGCAGGCCCGCTCGGCCCTGATCAGCCAGGTTCTGCTTTTGGGGCTGATCGCAAGTTTTCTGGTGGCCGCCTGGTTTCGCAAGATCAATGCCTATGAATGTTTCATCGAAGGCGCAAAGGAGGGATTTCATACAGCAGTGACCATCATTCCTTATCTTGTGGCAATGCTGGTAGCCATTGGACTCCTCAGGTCCAGCGGAATCATGGACTTGGTGATGGATGGATTGCGTGATATTTTAAGATCCTTTTCCGCGGATACCCGATTTGTCGAGGCTCTGCCAACCGCGATGATGAAACCTTTCAGCGGAAGCGGAGCAAGAGCCATGATGATCGATGCCATGCAAACCCATGGCGCCGACTCCTTGCCCGGCCGCATGGCCTCAATAATGCAGGGCAGCACCGAAACCACCTTTTATGTATTGGCGGTGTATTGCGGCGCAGTAGGGATCAAGCGTATCCGGCATGCACTGGCGTGTGGATTACTGGCAGACGTTGCAGGGCTTACCGCGGCCATTTTCATTGGTTATTGGTTTTTCGGCTAAACATGCAAGTCGCATTCGAAACTTTGGGCTGCCGCCTCAACGAAGCGGAATCAGAAACGTGGGCCAGGCACTTTAGAGCACGGGGAGCTGTCATCGTGCCAGTCTCTCGAGCCGATGTCGTGGTACTCAATACCTGCGCCGTCACGGGGGAGGCGATGCGCAAATCGCGTCAGATCATTCGCCGCCTCAAACGGGCCAATCCCAGCGCCCGTCTGGTCGTCAGCGGCTGTTATGCCACGCTCCACCCAGATGAAATGGCAAAAGCCCTGGAGGTGGACCTGGTTGTCCCCAACAGGGACAAGGACCGTTTGGTGGAACTGACCAGCCAGATTCTTCCCCAACATTCGCCACCCCGCCTGACAGAGGATTCGATTGTCTTCACACCAAGCCGCCAAAGGGCTTTCATCAAGGTTCAGGATGGTTGCCGCCATCGCTGCTCCTTCTGTATCGTGACCGTGGCCCGCGGCCAGGAGCGAAGCCGCCCCGTGCAAGACATCATTGCCGAAATCCGTCAATTAAGAGAAGAAGGTATCCAGGAAGCCGTGCTAAGCGGCGTCCATTTGGGCGGCTATGGCAGCGAACTGGGGATTGGACTGTCAGACTTGATTCTTGCGGTCTTGTCCGAAACAGACTTGCCGCGTCTGCGGTTGGGATCACTGGAGCCTTGGGAACTGACTGAGGATTTCTTCGCCCTGCTGAGGCACCCTCGCTTGATGCCTCACCTGCATTTGCCACTGCAGAGCGGGTCGGATTCGATATTAAAACGCATGGCTCGTCGCTGCCTAAGTGAAGATTTTCGTCACTTGGTGTCACAAGCCAGGAACCACCGTCCAGATCTGACCCTGACTACCGACATCATCGTCGGCTTCCCTGGAGAGACGGACCAGGATTTTGCCAGGTCAATGGAACTGGCACAAGAAGTTGGCTTCGCTCATATTCATATTTTTCCCTTTTCCCCCAGGGAGGGAACGGCAGCCGCAGGATTTCCCCACCAGGTGTCCAACCCGATCAAGAAGGAACGAAGCCGCCAATTGCACCACTTGGCAGCTTCGCTTCGCCGTCAGGCATTCCAAGCCCATATGGGCCAGATCCAGCCCGTTTTATGGGAGCGCGGCAGGATAGATGCGGGCAGGCAAATTTTCACCGGCTATACGCCTCATTATCTGCGAGTCAGAATAGAGTTACCGAATGATGTCGATCTTACCAATACTATCCGGCCAACCCGCTTGATAGGCTTGGGAGAAGAGGGGGATCATCTCATTGGTGCGCTGGCTGAGGCCGCGCATTGACAAAATAGACCGTTGCAGCGATCACAGCCGCTGGGGGCATCACAATGTTCAGCACCGGCACCCCCACACCAAACATCACCACTCCACCCAGGGTCAGTGTCCCCACACGCGCCTTTCCAAGCAATTGGCGCTGCTCCGGGAACAGGATGCCATGGTTGGCAAGTGGATAAGCGGTATATTCCAAACCCAGAAACCAGGCATTGAACAACATCCACAGGAAGGGCGCCGCTAAATTGATGCCTGGAATCAATGACAATATGGCCAGCGGGATGGCCCGCAGCAGGAAATAAACCAGGCGCCTCAGCTCTGCCCCCATCTCCCTCACGATCGTCTTGGTGAAAGACTCCCGGGCACCATGAGGGTGATTACCGGTGATCAACGCCTCCGTACGTTCCGCCAGCTTGTCATAAAATGGTGAAGCCAGAAGATTGGCCACCAGGGTAAACGAGAAAAACGTTATCAGGATGAAAGCCAGTCCAAAGATGGGCCAAAGCAGCCAGCGTAACCAATCGAGCCAGCCAGGGATCAACCACTCAAGAAAATCAGCAAAGAAGTAACCGGCCAGGCTGAAAGCCCCGGCAAACAAAACCAGATTGATAAGCAGGGGAATGATGATGAATCTGCGCAGCTCAGGTCTTTTCAGAAGCACCAGCCCCTGCCCCAGACAACGCAGCGCATATAATGGGTTATTGAGTTTTCTGGCATCATACTCAGTCGACAGCATAGAGTGTAGTCCATAAAAGGTGGTCAATATTTCGACGGGACCCGGGGCATCCCGAGCCACTTCCGCTGATCATTGTACCTTCACAGCAATCGACAAGTATTTTTTGTCGTTTTTATCGTTTCTGTTGGATGTCCTTCAAACCAGGTTATGCCGCCAAGTTATGGGAGTGGCCAGGGTAAAGTTTCGAGTAGTACAGCAGGGTGTGTTTCTTGGCGAAAAAGGATACAACGGGATCTGAATGACCTGCAACGCCGTCAAACGCCGTCGCCAAGGTGGCTAAAAAAGGATATCTGATCCCCCGGAACTCACAGGGTGGACCTATGACATCCATCTCCATACCAAAAGATCCAACCACTCTCTTAATGGAACGGCGACACAAAAACAACCAATACCGAATCCCATGATTCTCGCTGTACTCCTTGGCAGCACGGATCAGGCCCAATAGGACTTCTGGCTCGCTCACCCGTGTTTCTTTGCCACAACGACGGAAAGATTTAAGGATGGCAAGTCGGGATAATTCTGCAAATCCACCTTCCTCCATGATTGTTTTTGGAAGGGAAACCGATGTGAGCCCGTATATAGGAAGTGAACCCGGGCGACCGAGAACCAACCTGATAGCACCTACCCATTGGCCACTCGTTTTATGCTGAACTAACAAATGGATGGCATTGGCATCGTAGTCATCTCTTTCTTGACTGGTGTTGAAATGCTCGGTTGGTTCAAAGCGTTTTTCGAGGCAATAGACTTCATAGCGCAATTTGAAATGAATCGCTTTGCTTTCCACTGTATCTGCAATGATCGTTCTATAACGTCCGTCGAACATACGTCCCCCCTTACCTTCTGTATGTCTGCCTTGTGGTCAACCCAGCTCTTCCATTCAACACACTAGGGACCATTTCCCCCCCCTCTGAGTTTGAAACGCCGCACTTATTGCACTGATGAATGAAGCACCGATATCACGCCTGATAGCGAACAACAACCGATTCATCCACTCCGCACGTTGATGATCGGAACCTTACATCCATATTTTTCTGTGTTAAGTGATAGCTGAATCTGTTCTCAGACTGCACCGACCTGATACTTTATTGTAATTCTAGTCGAAATCTCGGCTCGAATACGAGGGAATTATGGTGCCCACGACAGATCAGGTAGAAAACCATGGTTAATGACATGATGATGAATGTGATAGAAATCTCCCACCCGGGCAATCATGACGTTTTAAGGCTGACCCAACGTCCCATTCCACGCCCGGAACCCCACGAGGTCTTGATCGAGGTGGCCGCTGCAGGAGTCAATCGACCTGATATCATGCAACGAAAGGGGCTATATCCACCGCCACCGGGCGCTTCGGATACCCCGGGATTGGAAGTGGCGGGAACTATCATCGAAACCGGCAAGGCCGTTACCCGATGGAAAAACGGTGATCAGGTTTGTGCACTACTTTCCGGTGGAGGTTATGCCCAATATTGTGTGGCTGCAGCCACCCTGTGTTTGCCTATTCCCTCCGGCCTGGACCTTATGCAGGCCGCCGCCCTCCCGGAAACTCACTTCACAGTCTGGGAAAACGTTTTCCGCCGTGGGAAACTAAGGAATAGGGAGAAATTTCTTGTCCATGGTGGCGCCGGGGGCATCGGGACCACAGCCATCCAACTCGCAGCTGCGCTTTGTAATGTGCAGATTTTTACCACCTGCGGCAGTGAAAGGAAATGCCGTCTCTGTAGAAGCCTGGGGGCCCACATCACCATCAACTACCAAAACCAGAATTTTGCTGAAACAATAAGCCAAAGAACACATGGACGAGGCGTTGACCTGATCCTTGATATCATTGGTGCTCCTTATCTTCAGGCGAATATTCAGTCGTTGGCCGTGGAGGGCAGGCTGATCATTATCGCTGTCCAGGAAGGGCATCGAAGTGAAATCAATCTTTTACCAATTTTCCTCAAACGGCTTACCCTGACAGGTTCAACCCTTCGCTCCAGGCCAACGGAAGAAAAGGCCCTCATCGCTCAAGAACTGGAGGAACACGTATGGCCCTTGTTCGAGTCCGGCCAAATCCGGCCCATCATCTATGCCACACTGCCTCTGAGTCAGGCCTCCGAAGCCCATAGGATCATGGAACAACAAGAGCATTTTGGAAAAATACTTCTGGTTCCCTGACGTTCCCTTCATTCCGAACTAAACTTTTAAGGAATCCCTGGCTTGTATCCGCACCATGAAGCGATTTCGAGCTTTACCGTGAAAGATACATGGGGGACTGGGAACAGGGGAGTGGTTTTCGGGACGCCGTGAATCCCTCCCTGGAGGCTCGAACGCGGCCGACCAGGCCGCGTACGCCATCAAAACCTCTCCCCTGCTCCCTGCTTGGTTCTTTCATGCATCGGGGTGAAAAAAGTTTCATGGCCGTTAGGAGAAAACTCAAGTCTTCTTGGTGAAGCCTGCATTGAAATGAGACTTCTCAATCTATGTTTAAAAAATGATCGGTGTCACCAAATTCAGGCAACTTAAAAGCCACTTGAGGACGTCTGTATGTCTGTCGCAGGAGGGCTTAAGGTTGCCTTTATGTTTTCTCTGTCCTTACCCATATAACGAGAATTAGTTATGTCTTCTGATTCCA
Organism: Methylothermaceae bacterium; assembly: GCA_027024125.1. Lineage (GTDB taxonomy): Bacteria > Pseudomonadota > Gammaproteobacteria > Methylococcales > Methylothermaceae > Methylohalobius. The sequence goes on from JALVSV010000341.1 coordinate 11,013, forward strand.
AGAAGCCATTCATTCACAGAACAAACGAGGGGGCTTGGGCCAGAAAGTCCATTCACAGACCCTGGATTTTCTCGTGCAGGAGTACGGCCTCAGAATTTCTTGTTCAAGAACTCAAGCACAATAGCGCTTAATCATGACCAGCCCATTGGCAAATCAGTATGGCTGACCGGAGTTTTGCTCCAAATCCTGATGCTGCAGCAGAATGGTTGACCACCTTGCAGAAAGAAGGCCCCAAATCCAGGGCCCATCAATTGTATCAATCACTCAAAACACTAAATACATTGCAGCTGGAGTCATCATTACGCTTGGCAATTTTGGAGGTACTGCGCCAGAGCATTTTTGCCACATCAGATGTGCTTGCAGCGGAGTTCACGGTGTTGACGCCACCGCTCACCGAATCTGCCAGAAGCACCGCCAAACTAAGCGCATTCCTTCATCATGAACTTGCCTTGGGATACGAACAGCTGCCCAACCATCACTCCCCCCTGAGCAAGCAACGCGCCCTGGCATCGCTTGGACAAATGATGCTGCGTCTCATCCAGCTTGGTCAACCTATTCCCCACACCTCCTGGCCACGCGCACTCACCCACCCCCCACATGCTCCTGCCCGCCCGCCGCCTCGGAAAACTGCTGCAGCGTGATACCATCGGCCCCGAGCGCCGCCCTGGCCGCGCGGGCGAGCTTCTGCGCCACGACCACACAGGCCGCAAGCGCCCCGGGCGGCGCATCGAGCAGGTTGCGCACCGGCGCTTTCGGGATCACCAGCATATGGCCGGGCGCACGCGGCATGATATCCATGAAGGCAAGCACGTCCTCACCTTCATATACCCGGATCGCCGGGATCTCCGCGCGCAGGATCTTCGCGAAAATGTTGCCGTCGTCATAAGTCATGGTCTGGTCGGTCATGGTCTTGTCCGCAAATAATGCCCCGGATACAGA
>JALVSV010000342.1 GCA_027024125.1 Methylothermaceae bacterium
CGACTTCGTCATGAATGAGGATGCCGGTCTTCCTCATATTATTAGCTTCATGAATCTATGGGCCGAAGAGGCAGACAAGGTCAAGGACTTCTTTCTGCTGCGCTATGAGGATCTCCATGCCGATCCAGAGGGGACCTTGCAGCGGCTGATGACTTTTATCGGTACGCCCGCCAGCGATGAGCAGATCAAGGATGCAGTGGACTATGCCTCCTATGAGAATATGAAGAAAATGGAACAGCAGAAAACTTTCTGGCTCAGCGGCGGCAGGATGGTTCCCCGCGACCGCAACAACCCCGACAGCTACAAGGTACGGCGGGCCAAGGTGGGCGGTTATCTGGACTATTTCGACGACCAGCAGGTGGAAGCAATCGAGAAGCTGATGGAAACCTCATTGTCCCCCTTCTTTGGCTATGGCCGGAGAACATTACCCAAGAGGAAGACAGGGACGAGCGTATAAGCAGACTGCCCGAGTTCGCAGATTAACCTGAATCAAGAAGCACATCAATCTCATAGAACCCTTGAACAGGCGTCATTTCGACCAAGTGGAATCTTTGGTCAGCGGGTTGGATTCACCCCCTTTCCAGAGATCTCACTGACATTCGAAATGAAAACCAGGTTGCCCGGGATTTACCTGACCCACTGATTCAATCACCATTCTTCAATATTCTTCATGAATCATTCATCTTTGAAAAATGATTTGCGGCGGTGGCTGCATAAAAAAAAATGGGTGCGGAAAAATCTTAGAATGCTGCGTGATGCCGATGCTTTGATCATCTCCCATACGAAAAGCGGGCGCACCTGGCTCAGAGTCATGATTTCACATTTGTATCACATCAAGTATGGCCTCCCCCATGACCAATTGTTGATCTTCGATAATTTTCATGCCTTCGATCCAAAGATACCCCGTATTTTTTTCTTTCGGGATACACGAATTCCAACGTTTTCCTGGGGCAGGGGTTTCGTGGACATCCCCCGCCACAAGAAAACGCTTTTTTTGGTGCGCGATCCCAGGGATGTTGCGGTTTCATTCTATTTCCACGTTCGTAATCGGGCATCGGCACGGGAACTTGACCGCAAGGGAATCCTCCCTGAAGCCAAAAACCTGCCTCTCTATGAATTCGTCACGGATCCTTTGCTTGGCGTCCCCAGAGTCATCGAGCATTTCAACCGCTGGCGTCAGGATATGGAAGCAATGGACCATACCCTGGTGATCCGCTATGAAGACATGAAGGCAGATCCAGCCTCGACCCTTGCCAGGACCATCACGTTCATCGACCGGGATTTCAGCCCGGCAGAGATCGAACAGGCAGTGAAGTTCGGGTCTTTCGACAGTCTGGCAAACAAGGAAAAGAGCGGTTTTTTCAAAACCGGCCGATTATCGGCCAAAGAGCCTGACGACGAGACCACTCGAAAAGTCAGAAAAGGTAAGATCGGTGGGTACAGGGATTACTTCACGGAACAACAGATCCAACATCTAGACCACTTGGTTCGGCAACAGTTGGATCCATTCTATGGTTATGCCTAACCTTTGTCTCACCGTACTGGTCATGGCATACAGGCATCATCATCTTCTGTTGACTGCTGGAGCCTACATAAGGTCCCCCTTCACCACGCGTACATGAGCCCGCCCCCAAAGACCCACTGGTTTGCTGATCCCCGTTTGGTCACGATGGGACTGTCCGCCGCATCCCCCACCAGGCGGGAGTACATGAGACCAGCCCCCAGATGCCATTGCCTGCTCAGATGCAGCATCAGCATGGTCCAGCCACGTACGTCGCGCACGCTTCCATCCGGTGAGAACACAGGGAGTCCACTGGCGATCGAATCCTTCCGGGTGATACCGAAATAGGTGTCCATATAGTTTCCACTGCCATAGGTGGATGCCACCCCGCCGGAAATGGAAAACATTCTTGCCAGTGGATACATGCCATAGAGACTCATTCCCGCCGTCCATCCTTCATGTGTACCGGTGACATCGGCCAACCCCCAGATATCAATCCCTGCCTGTATACGAAACTCCTGCGGATCGATCCAGTTGTAACCAGCAAACAGACCGAGGTCGATCGTATTGTCCACCGAGTGGATTTTTTTCACTACATCATCGTCCACGTCCTTGCGGCTTAGACGCAGTAAACCTTCCAACCCAAAGCGCCAGTTGGGATGATCGATCACATTGATGCGCACTTCATTCACCACCAGGCGGATAAAGCGGTTGCCGCCCAAACCGATCCTTGCCAAAGGCGCGGCGCCCACTTTGGTATTGTCAGACCCGATATAGTCGGGATAGGCTCCGACCCCGAAACCCGCAAAATTGGGCCAGGGAACCTGCATGGGAAAATCCACATCATTGGCACTGGCAACGATTGGCCATATCATTAACAGCATCCGGATAAAACGCTGCATCGATGGAAAGTGGTCTTTGGTTTTTTTTATCATCTTTAACTGCATAGCCTGCACATCAGGTAAAAAAACGCATATAGTTTACACTTGGATTCTCCAGCCCACCCAGGGAGTCAATTGTCATTATCAAAGTTGATCACTGGAGACAGCAAACGATGTCAGAACTGGTTCAACGTGCCATCCACTTTGCCACTCAGGCACATGAACGGATAGACCACTCGCGAAACTACACTGGCAAGCCTTACACCGACCATCTGAAACAGGTAGCCGACATCACAGGATCGGTCACCGATGACGAGGAAATGATCGCCGCAGCCTGGCTCCACGATGCAGTCGAAGATACACCAGCGACCATCGACGACATTGAGCGCGAATTCGGCCCTTCCGTCGCCGGGCTGGTGCAGTCCCTGACCGACATCAGCAAACCCAGCGATGGCGACCGCGCCACCAGAAAGGCCATCGATCGGGCCTACCTGGCGGAAGCCTGCGGCCGCGCCCAGACCATCAAGCTCGCCGACCTGATAGACAACTGTCAGGACATTACCCGCCACGATCCTGAACTTGCCGGGGTGTTTCTCGAGGAAATGGCTGCCCTCCTGGAAGTCCTGGACAAAGCAGATGCAAGGCTCATGGAGCGGGCACGCAAAACCCTGGAAAAATGCCGTAACCGCCTCGCGCAGCAAACCATTCACCCTACCACGCAGGATCCTGCAGGTGAAATGGACCGGCAGATCTGGGGACAATTCAAGCACCATTTCAACGATGTCTTCAGTGCCAGGGACATTGCCGAACCGCTATTGTTCTCGTTTGATGCCGACACACCAGCCCTGCGGGCCATTGCCGCACTCGAGGCAAGAAATCAGGCTGTGGCGACCTTACGTGTGGATGGAGAGATCAGCGGCTATATCGCACTAGACAATCTCCATCGAGTGCAAACTTGTGGCATGGCCCTGCGCACCTTCACCCCCAATCAGGTGGTTTACGCTGATACAGGATTCGCCGAGGTGATCCATGTGCTCACCCGCCATGACTATTGCTTTGTCTCCCTGTTCGGACAGGTCCAGGCGTTCATCACCCGGGGGGACGTGAACAAGCCCTACATGCGCATGTGGTTGTTTGGTATTCTCACTCTCATCGAAATGCACGTGACCGACCTGATTCGACAATACTACAGGGAAGACGACTGGCAGCAATATCTGTCACCCCCAAGACTGGAGGCGGCACGCAGTCTGTTACAAGAGCGCCGCAGTCATGGACAGCACGTGGACCTCCTTGACTGTCTACAGATCGCCGATAAAGGGGTACTGCTGTTTCGGAACGACGAGCTGTTTACCGCGCTGGGCTTTCTATCCATACGGGCCGCGAAAAAAGAGATACGGCAGTTCCAGTCCCTTCGCAACAATCTCGCCCATGCTCAGGACATTTCGTCCTACGATTGGCACCAGATCGCCCGGGTAGCCCAACGGATGCTTGAGCAACCGGACTAATCTCAAGATTTGCACGATCGGTTTTTTGTGTCTATCCAAGATGTGTGCGGTTGGCATCCTGTATTCAGATCACGGGGTCACTCAGCAGCTCCGCGACCCAAACAGCGGCGCAGGGAATTCTTGGGCAATTCCCCATAGTGTTCTCGGTAAGCTGCTGCAAACGCGGTGG
>JALVSV010000343.1 GCA_027024125.1 Methylothermaceae bacterium
GTTCCAGTGCTTTCCAATACCGGTTTATCAAAGATAGCATTCTACGTTACCTTTTGATTCGCAGCATTGTCAAGCGGGTGCACCACAGGGACAGGGCTCTGTCATCTATTCAAGCCGAGTCAGGTGTTATGCTTCGAAAAAGGCCGTAAATGCTTTCTTGCTACGCAGTCCTGCTGCGCAAGAAAGCCCTGCCCAAACATCCCTGTTCGGGCGCTCGCCCGGCTGCGAAAGTCCACTGGATTTTATGAACCACTTCCCTGTGGTTCACCCCGTTGGGGCCAGCCTGTCGGCTGTTCAAATTTGTTCCCGACAAATTTGTCGGTCCGGCTCGCCCCTGTAGGCTCCACGCCGGCCTCCCTGCCGGTGAGGCTTTTGAAACAGACCACCTGCCCCTTCATTCAATCCGTTACGTGTCTAAATGACGTGGTCCTGGAGTGAAGGTGCATGATGTTGTATCTCCAATACCCTTGAAATATACTTGCCTGCAGCATCGCCGACCCACGAACGTTGATGGCCATGACCGAAATTGAATCCTCTCTCCCCGATTTCACCGTTGTTATCGAGTGGGAGAATGCAAAGCTCTCTGAGTTTGACAGGGCCCGGCGAATGCTCAAGGCTTTAGCGGGGCAGATCGGAGAGATTCTCGGCCGGCTGAAACATCCGCCAGAGATTCTCATCATCTACGACCATTCGGCCATCGATCCCGCAATCATCCAGGAAGTGCTGGATGAAACGTTCCCTGACCATAGGGTCGCCGATATCCGCCTGATTCCCACCGATGGTAATACCTATTATCAACAGAAGAATGTCGGGGCCAATCAGGCGAGCAAGGATATCGTCGTGTTTCTTGACAGCGATGTCATCCCGGAACCGGGTTGGCTGAAGGGGTTGCTTGAAACCATGCGGGACCCTTCCGTCCATGTGGTAGGGGGGAATACCTATATCGAACTCGATTCGCTTACAACCCGCGCTTATGCCCTCTTCTGGTTCTTTCCTCTGCGTAAAGAGGAAGGCGGCATTCAGGTCAGCGATAATTTTTTTGCCAACAACGTGGCCTTCCGCAGGCAGATTCTACTGGGAAATCCCTTTCCTGATCTTCAAGCCACCCGGGGTGCTTGCGTCGTATTGAGCCAACAGCTTCGCCAAAAAGGTTACAAAATCTATATCAACTTCCAGTCCCGGGTGACCCATCCCCCTCCAAATGGCTTCATACATATGGCCAAAAGAGCGATTTCGCAGGGCCATGACGACTTGGTGCTGGGAAATATCCGGGAGCCCCATCCCTATGAGAGCCGTTTGGCCAACGCGCTGGTGAGGTTCGGGAGAAGGCTGATGCGTATGGCCAGGCATCTGGGCAAGCGCCGCTACCGTAAGGCTGTGGGCCTTTCTCCGGCAGGCACGGTCTACGCGCTGTTTATCGGCATCGGGTATTATGTTTTCTATTTGCTTGGCTTGGTGATGTCGCTTGTGAGCCCCGAGTATGTGTTCAAACGCTTTGCTGTTTGAACTCCATCACTCTTAGGCAACATGAGGGAGACATTATGCGAATCGCCATGATCCTGCTGGCGTTTCCGGAATTATCGGAAACTTTCGTGTTGAACCAGATTACCGATATGCTGCGTCGTGGCCATGACGTGCAGATTTTCGCCTTTTCCCGGCGCTATGTTTCCAGAGACGCCATACATGGAGATATAGAACGGTTTGGGTTGCTGCAGCGGACTCGTTACATAGGCCATAGGCAGATCAAGAAAAAAAAATACCGTGCGGTTGCCATTTTTCTGGATGCCGTGCGTTCTTTTCTGCGCTCACCTAAAAAGGCACTGGCCCTGCTGACAGCGAGAAAGCATGCGCCCCAACAATGGGCTTTCCGCTTTGTCCCCTTGGTATGTGCCCTGATGGAAACGAAAAAGTTTGACGTGTTGCACTGTCAGTTTGGAACCCTGGGGATCATCGGAGCAATGTGCAAGGAAACGGACATTTTCCAGGGGTCGGTGGTGGTGTCATTTCGTGGGGCGGACATCACCCGGGGCATTCAGGGTCATGGCGAAGAACTGTATTCATATATCGGGCATCATGTGGATCGTTTGTTGCCCGTTTGCAATTATTTTGCCGACAAACTGATTGCCCATGATTGCCCCGAGGAGAAGATCTCCGTATTGCGTTCCGGTATTGATCTGGATGATTTTCCTTATTCAGAACGGTCCCACCCTGAAAATGGTGTGATCCGTTTCCTGAGCGTCTGCAGGCTGGTTGAGAAAAAGGGGCTTTGGTATAGCCTCCAGGCCTTTTCCAAGGTATATCAACACCACCCCAATGCCCGCTTTACCATCGTTGGCGATGGACCTTTGCTGGCGAAGCTGCGGGAACTGGTGACCGCACTCGGTATCACCCATGTGGTTCACTTCGAGGGTCGAAAGTCCCGGGAGCAGTTACTTGATTACTACCGCAACCACCACTTGTTCGTGGGAGCCAGTGTCACCTCGGAATCGGGGGAGATGGAAGGAATACCCAATGCTTTGAAGGAGGCCATGGCCTGTGGAATGCCGGTGATCAGTACCTTCCATTCCGGTATCCCCGAGTTGGTGGTCCCCGGAGAATCTGGCATCCTGGTTCCGGAGAAAGACGTGGCCAAGTTGGCCGAGGCAATGCGCAGGCTGCTGGAGCAGCCGGAAACCTGGGTCAACATGGCCAAAAAGGCGCGCAAGGTTATTGAAGACCAATATGATCTGAAACTTCTAAATGATCGACTGGAAACCATTTACACTCAGGTTTGTTAGACTATCCCTGCCCGCTTCAGGGGCCGGAAAAGGAAAGGAAACGGCCTGAGCAACCCATAAAGTACCTTGTTGCGTCGGTCCAGAAAGGCATAGACAAGATGATGGGTTTGTTCTCGCTCGACGTCACTACCGAAACGATAGCTGTTACGCAGCGCCTTGCGTGCCAACTGATTCAGCAGCAATTCATAGGATGGGTCGCCTTTGAGTTCGGCCGCGTGCTTGCGGAAGGCCAGGAAACGATACAGGTTGATGGAGGCCTTGTGTTCCGAAAGGCTCCCCTCCCGGTTCTTTCTATATAGAGAAGTGGTGACATGGTCGAATACCCATCGCCTCCCACGCACTACTCTCAACCAGCAGTCGATGTCATGTCTCCTGACCATGGATTCATCGAGATAGTCAACTTCCTTCAGAGCCTCTTTTGCGATGAGGCAGGCTGACATGCCGACGAAGTTTCCATAACGTAAATAAACCTCGATGTACTCGCTCAGCCCTTTGCCAGTTACCGGCCCATCGAAGGGCCAGTGCCGTTTTTTAATCTCACGGTCTGGAAGCACCTGCTCGTCATAATGATTGATATAACCGGAAAGGCCACGATGCGAACGAATGGTTTCCATGGCCCTCTGCAAATGTTCGGGATACCAGACATCGTCGGCATCCAGGAAAGCAATCCATTGTCCGGTCGCTGCCTGGATTCCTATATTTCTTGCCCCTGCGCCCCCCTTGCGGGGACTATGAAGCACTTTGACTTCATCTTTCCATGCTTGGAGTTGTTGCAAAGTATCATCGGAGGATCCGTCATCCACCACGATCGTTTCATAAGGTGGAAAGGTTTGGGAAATGACCGACGAGATGGCATCAGATATGAATGCTCCTGCGTTATAACAGGGGATGACGACTGATATCTTGAGAGTTTCCATCGCGCACTCCGATCAGCCGGTGAGTTCGCCTGACGCCCACTGTGTCTGTGGTTGCAACGTGTCCTTGCCCAGTTTCCGGAGGTGTCCCTGTTCCAGATGATAGACCTGGTCGGCGATATCCAGAAAGGCCATGCGATGGGTGATGGAAAGGATGGTCACTTCCTGGGAAATTTGCCTGATACGGTCGATGACCTCCATTTCTGTCTTGGGGTCTAGAGCACTGGTGACTTCATCCAGAATCAACAGTTTGGGTTTGCACACCAGGGCTCTGGCAAGAGCGATGCGTTGCCGCTGACCACCGGAAAGTTTGGCGCCGCGTTCTCCGACCACGCTATAGATCCCCTTGGGCATACGGGATACG
>JALVSV010000344.1 GCA_027024125.1 Methylothermaceae bacterium
ACAGGTTCTGAAACAACGTTTCGGCGGCATCCTTGGTAGGTGGCTCTCCGGGCCGCATCATACGGTAGATCTCCACCAAAGCTTCCAATTGAGTGGTGGTATGGTCAACCTTTAACGTATTGGAAATATATGGTCCACGATCGAGCTCATTGACATACAGAGTTTCGATTTTACCAATACCACTGTCGATCAACTGCTCCAGAAGCTCGGAGGTGATTTCTGTATTGACCGCCGCAATCAATTCGCCGGTTTTCTCATCGACGATATTGTGGGACAGAATCTTACCAAACAGGTATTCCTTCGGAACTTCCAACTGGGTCAGGGCCGCCTTTTTCATTTGACGAATATGGCGCTGCGTGATTCTCCTTCCCTCCTCGATGATCACGGTGCCATCCTCCAGCTTGATATCGAAGGGGGCCACTTCCCCTCGCAAACGCTCGGGCACCAGATCAAGAACGATTTTTTCCTTACTGAGATGGAAAACATCGGTCTCGAAGAACATCTTGATCATCTGTTCATTGTCGTAACCCAAGGCACGGAGCAATACCGTTGCAGGAAGCTTGCGACGACGGTCGATGCGCACGTAAACGATATCTTTATGGTCGAACTCAAAATCCAGCCAGGATCCGCGATAAGGAATCACGCGCGCATTGAACAGCAGTTTTCCTGATGAATGGGTTTTACCTCGATCGTGATCGAAGAACACCCCGGGCGAGCGATGCAATTGCGACACCACCACCCGTTCAGTCCCATTGATCACAAAAGTGCCATTCTCTGTCATCAGGGGCAGTTCGCCCATGTAGACTTCCTGCTCCTTGATTTCCTTCGTTACCTTGCTGCTGGCAGGCGAATCCTTGTCATACAGCACCAGGCGCACCTTGACCCGTAGAGGAGCAGCATAGGTCGCTCCCCGAAGTTGACATTCCTTGACATCAAACGTGGGCTCGCCCAGACGATAATTCACATACTCCAGGACTGCATAACCATTGTGGCTTTCAATGGGAAAAACCGATTTGAACGCAGCCTGGAGGCCCTGTTCCTGGCGCTCGTTGGGGCGCTTGTCGGCTTGAAGAAAATGTCGATAGGAATCGAGTTGAATACGCAAAAGATAGGGAACTTCCAGAACTTCTGGTCGTTTGGCAAAACTCTTGCGAATACGCTTTTTCTCGGTGAAAGAATAGGCCATAGCGGTTCCTTAGATCCTGCGGTAATTGAATGCGGCCGAGCTATCAGCAGCTCTACCGATATATGATGGGAAAATAAACAGTTAAAACCTGATGAACGCCTGGATAGTTCATGGTAACTTCTCGGTTAGTACATCAATTGCACTGTGCCTCCAGCAGGTTATGTTGAAAGATAGTGAACAATCTGAAGCGCCATCCCGACAATTCACCTGCCCACACACCTAAATTTAAAAAAATATGTAAGGGCCCATATGCCCGCATCAGTCAATAAAGAGCCACTGAGATCGAAACTGCTTCCCTGCTACGAATAAGCGCTCCGAGAAATCGCCAAGCATGCTTTAATGGAAGTGGAAGCGGGAAAAGGCCGGCAGTCTCGACTGCCAGCCACTCCCTGGTAACCAAAGGAAATTCGGACTTATTTGACTTCGACAGAAGCGCCCGCCTCTTCCAATTGCTTCTGGATCTCCTCGGCTTCTTCCTTGCTGACACCTTCTTTGATCGGGGCCGGGGCACTTTCAACCAGCGCCTTGGCTTCCTTGAGGCCCAGGCCGGTGATGCCACGGACAGCCTTGATGACAGCCACTTTGTTGGAACCAAAACTGGTCAGCACCACATCAAACTCGGTCTTTTCTTCTGCAGCGCCGCCAGCTTCTCCACCAGCAGCCACCGGTACCGCAGCAACGGCTGCAGCAGCAGACACACCAAACTTCTCTTCCATGGCAGAAATCAGATCCACCACTTCCATGACGGTCATATTGGAAATCGCATCCAAAATCTCATCTTTAGACAAAGCCATTTTCAACTCCAAAAATTCATCGACATTTAGCTAGGAACAAGCACGCCTGAAATCAGGCCGCTTGCTTTTGATCTCGCACGGCAGCCACAGTACGCACCAACTTCGCGTGGGGCTCGGCCATTGTTCTCACTAGTTTCTCTACCGGTGCCTTCATCACAGCCATCAACATGCTGATGGCCTGTTCCTTGGTCGGCAGGCTTGCCAGCCTCTCCAGCTCCTCTGGACCATAGAGCTTGCCACCGACGGCAACCAGTTTGGGCTTGAGATGCTCGTGTTGTTTGGAAAAATCCTTGATCACACGGGCAGCCGAACCCGGTTCTTCCAGTGAGAAAACCAACAGCAACGGACCAACCAGGCCATCATGCATACAGGCATAGTCGGTCCCTTCCAGCGCACGACGCGCCAGCGTGTTTTTCACCACACGAAGGTACACTTGCGACTCCCGGGCCTTTTGACGCAATTCGGTCATCTCTGGCACCGTCAGGCCCCGATATTCAGCAGCCACTGCGGAATGGGCCTGTGCGGCGACAGAAGAGACCTCGGCAACGATCGCCTTTTTCTGTTCCAGTCTCAGTGCCACGTATTACCTCCGTCATATCCCTGGAATTCAACCAGGGCTCCTCACCATGTATCCCCTTCGGGATACTCCCACGGCTCCCCGTCTCAGACTGTCCGGTTCACCATCTACGCAGGCTAAAATATTAAGCGCCTACCAACGCACCTGCGGTCTTTGACGATTACCGGCTACCCGGCAATCCAAAGCCTCATAAAATCAGATATCCAAGCTGGCCTTATCCACCGTCAAACCAGGTCCCATCGTGGTCGACAACGCCACCTTCTTCATGTAGACACCTTTGCTCGATGCAGGCTTGGCTTTTTTCAAATCGGCAAGCAGAGCCTCGAGATTCTCACGCAAGGCATCGACGTCAAAATCGACCTTGCCAATGGTACAGTGGATGATGCCGGCCTTGTCGGTCCGGTAACGTACCTGGCCAGATTTGGCGTTCTTCACGGCCGTGGCCACGTCCGTTGTCACCGTTCCCACCTTGGGATTGGGCATCAAACCACGAGGACCTAGAATCTGGCCCAACTGACCAACGACCCGCATCGCATCCGGAGTCGCGATGACCACATCAAAATTCAGATTGCCTTTCTTGACCTCTTCGGCCAGATCTTCCATACCGACGATGTCGGCTCCTGCTTCCTTGGCTGCTTCGGCATTGGCACCTTGAGTAAATACCGCGACTCTGACCGTTTGACCAGTCCCATGGGGCAACACGGTCGAACCCCTGACCACCTGGTCGGATTTACGGGGATCCACACCCAGATTAACGCTGACGTCCACGGATTCCTTGAACTTCACCGTAGACAGCTCCTTCAAAAGCTTCAGGGCCTCGTCTACGTTATAGGCCTTTACCGGATCCACCTTTTCGCGGATCATCTTGAATCGTTTGCTCAACTTAGCCATCACACGCCCTCCACATCAATCCCCATACTGCGGGCAGTACCCGCAATGGTACGTACTGCAGCATCCATATCCGCCGCCGTCAAATCAGGGTCTTTGACCTTGGCGATTTCCTCGAGCTGCTCACGCGTGACCGTGCCGATCTTATCCAGATTGGGGACAGAGCTGCCTTTTTCCACGCCTAACGCCTTTTTAAGTAGGTAGGAGGCAGGAGGGGTCTTGATAATGAAAGTAAAGCTGCGGTCGTTATAGACAGTGATGATCACAGGCAACGGCAGCCCTTTTTCCATGCTTTGAGTCTGGGCATTGAATGCCTTGCAGAACTCCATGATATTGACGCCATGCTGCCCCAATGCCGGGCCAACCGGAGGACTGGGATTAGCCTCCCCCGCCTTCACTTGCAGTTTGATGTATGCTTCAACTTTCTTTGCCATGATTGCTACTCTCCATGCGGGTACAAACGCCTTTCGGCTCCCCAGGGTTCAGGTCAGACCTTTTCCACCTGACCAAATTCAAACTCGACAGGTGTCGATCTACCAAAAATCAGCACCGACACCCGCAGCTTGTTTTTGTCGTAGTCGACCTCTTCGACC
>JALVSV010000345.1 GCA_027024125.1 Methylothermaceae bacterium
GAAGAAGGAGCCACCACCACCCAAACCCACATTGGTGGCGCCCAATCGCTCCATTCCCCAACCCAATCTGGATATCGACATGCCCCTGCTCGACATCCCCCTTTCGACCAGCCTGAATGGTTCGTTATTGACCGGGATCGAGATAGCCCAGGGAATTGCTCCCTCCAGCCGGGTCACTCCTTTGGTCAGGATCCCCCCTCGTTATCCTTTGAATGCCAGGCGCCGCAGGATCGAGGGTTGGGTCAAACTGGAATTCACCATCACCAAGGAAGGATCGGTCAAGGATATCAGGGTAGTCGAAGCCCATCCCCGCAATGTGTTCGACCAGGCGGCCACCCGAGCCATCGCTCGTTGGAAGTTCAAACCTCTGATCGTCAATGGACGACCAACAGAACAACGGGCGGTGCAGATCTTGGAATTCAAGCTGCGAAAGTGATGATGCGCCGCAATCTGTTCCTACTGTGTTTTTTGTGCCTGGTTGCAACGAACAACTTCGCTGCAACCACCCTGTCTCCGCAGACCTTCAAGGTACTGCAACAGATAGAACAATTGCTCGACAGGAAAGCCTATGGCGATGCCATTGCAAAAACGAAAAAACAGTTGGAAAGCGTCTCCGTTCCTTTGGAAAAATCCTTGCTGCTACACGCCCTTGCTTCTGCATACGTGCTACAGGGGAAACATCTCCAGGCATCCAAAGCCCTGGAACAAGCATTGGCGACCGGCGCCCTGCCTGAAACTCAACGCGCTCAGGTTCTATACACCCTGGGACAACTGTACCTGGGACTGGATCAACCCGGAAAAGCCGTCAAAGCATTGGAACAGTGGTTACAATCAGCACCCAGGGTTCAACCCCAGGATCGGGTAATGCTCGCCCAGGCTTATGCTCAACTCAAACACTATCGAAAAGCCCTCAGGCAAATCAACCGGGCATTACAGGAAACCAACCAACCTCAAGAGGAATGGATAGCGTTGAGACTGGCAATCCACTATCAATTGAAAAATTATCAGGCAGCCGCAGCCGACGCCAAGACATTGATCCGTTTACATCCTGATCGGGAAAGATTCTGGCAACAACTGGTCGGTCTCTATCAATTAGCCGGTCACCCAATGACTGCGACAGCTGCCATGGAGCTTGAAAGCCACCTTGGTTTACTCGATGAGGAGCGGGAACTACTCAATCTTATCTCCCTGTTGCGAGCCATCCATACCCCCTATCTGGCTGCTCTACGGCTAAAAACAGCGATCAATCAACATGAGATCCGTGCAAACTACAAACATCTGGATCTGCTGGCCACCCTATGGGCTGAGGCAAGGGAATTCGAACGAGCCATCCAGACTTTGAAACGGGCTGCCAAACTCTCCCATGACAGCAAAATCTGGTTACGTCTTGGGCAATTGTATTATGAACAAGAGAAATGGCAGGAAGCCGCCGATGCGCTTAGAACCGCGATCCAACGAGGGAAGCTTGAGAATCCTGGGAAGACCTGGCTGTTGCTCGGTACAGTTTATCTGGAACTTGAGCAATGGAAACATTCCCGCCAGGCTTTTCAACAAGCACGGAAATATCCAAAAACCAAACGATTTGCCGACCAATGGCTGAACTATCTCGCACATCTGCCGATCACTTGAAACGTCATATCCAAAGTTTTGTGCGGCGGGAAGGAAGACTCACCCCTGCCCAGAAACGCGCGTTGCTGACACTATGGCACGTCTACGGTCTTGGTACGGAAGAAGAATTTGATGCCGACCAAGCCTTCCCCAGAAAGGCGCCTGTCATATTGGAAATTGGCTTCGGTGATGGCGGAAACCTTGCTGAGATGGCATTGTCCCATCCCGAATTCAACTTTCTGGGTATCGAAGTGCATCGACCAGGGATCGGCCACTTGTTGCAGGCCCTGGACAAAAACCGGCTATCGAATGTACGCGTTTTCTGCCTGGATGCCGTGGAAGTCTTGAAAAAATTGATTCGAGATCATTCGTTACAACGAATCAACATCTTTTTTCCCGATCCCTGGCCCAAAAAACGCCATCATAAACGCCGCCTGATCCAGCCGGATTTTGTCACCCTGATGGCAAAGAAACTCTTGCCCGGGGGTATTCTTCATTTGGCGACGGACTGGCCTGAGTATGCCCAAGCCATGCAAGACGCAATCGCCACCTGTCCACAACTGCACCCTATTCAAGCTTCGATTGTTTTCCCCCCTCGCTGCATCACAAAGTACGAAATCAGGGGCCAACGCTTAGGTCATGTGGTGACCGACCTGACTTACATCAACCATGTTGACTCATGTTTATGAACAAGCCGCCATCGGTTCGCGATTCTCCAGTTCTGTTTGCTCTCCCTCATCACCCTTGATGATCGAAAGAATGGACTCCAATTCGCGTTTTTGGACCAATAACGGCGCCAACTCTTGTTCCAGCTTTTCCATCTCTTGTTCCAGAGATTCCTTGGATTGGTTGACTTTGCGCAAAACAGAGAGCCGTTGTTCTATGAGCTTCTTATGTTCTTTGATCTGATGGACCAATGGCGACATGACCACGGAACTCCAGTCAGCGGTCTCCTTGTGTACCTGGTGCAGCATCTTACGCGCCTTGGACAGGACGGTCACATACAGTTTCTGAATCACCAGATGCTGCTCCATCAATGTCGATGACATACTGGTTCGAAAGGTTTCGCCTTCCTGAAAGAGGTCTTCCAGAATGACCTGATAGTCGCGAATGGAATATTCCGGGGGTTTGAGATTACTGTAGCCATGCTCTTGGGCAAAGCGGCGATATATGTCAGCAACCAGTTTTTGAGTATCTTCCACGACCTGCATGCCCTCGTGCAGTATCGCCGACAAATCATCAAACACGTTTTTCATGGCTTGTTTCATACCAAAGGTAGTGAAACTTGCCTCCATGGAACGGGTATGATTCTTGATGATCTGATCGACCCTTTTGGGAGCCAGAACATCCAACATTCTTTTAACCTGCATGTTAAAGACGCGGCGACTAGCCTGAAATTGATCGACGCTCTGCAGATAGCCACTCTGATGGACCCGTGTCTCTTCCATCAATTGCAGAGTCATGTCTTCGTTTTGGGTATCGAGATTCTGTAATTCGTCCAATTGATTGCGTAATTGAACGGTCTCAGACGTCACCACTTCGAGTGATTCTGAGATCAGATGGCCAACTCCCTGGGTGATTGTCTGCTGCATGATTTCACGACGGCTTTGCAACACGTCTTTGGCCAGATAGTCTTCCAATCTTTCCATTCGGCTTTTTTCCAGCAAGGCCTGATCTTTTTTCACCTTTGCAAGCAGGGCCTGTTTGGCAGACAAAGGGAAAATCAGATCTTCCTCGACATTGAGGATCTTGGAGGTTTCCCCAACTTGGGCACGAATGGATTGTTCGATACTGGCATCGCTTTGCAGATCGTCCCAAAGGGTGTCGATCTTATTCATCACCACAGCCAAGTGCCGCTGTTGAGTACCATTGAGATTACGCACATGATTTTGCCACATGTCCATATCGCTCTTGGTCACACCGGTGTCAGCAGCCAGTACGAATAGCACCGCGTGGGCATTGGGTAACATGCTCAGGGTCAGTTCCGGTTCCGAGCCCAAAGCGTTGAGGCCAGGAGTATCCAGGATGACCAAACCATCTTGCAACAGTGGATGGGGGAAACTGATCAAAGCATGGCGCCAGCATGGAATTTCCACACTTTCAGGTGGAAAATCATCGGCGTGATTCATATCATCGTGATACAGCCCCAAACGTTTGGCCTCTTCCAGACTCACCCGCTTGACTGCCACCAGCTCTTGAAACGCCTCCTGCATCTGGATGGAAGAGTCCGGATCCAAGTCAATATGCAACCATTGTTCGGGCTTGTCTTTGTATTCAGTCAACGAGACATCGTCCAGACGGGTCTCGATTTTCAACAGCCGAATATAACTTCCATTGTCCTTGTCGCAAAAAATCTCTGTAGGGCACATGGTCGTACGGCCAGGCGTGGATGGTAAAAGTCGCACACCTGTCTCGGCAAAAAACAGGGAATTAATCAATTCGGTCTTGCCGCGTGAGAACTCCGCCACGAAAGCGATGGTCATTTGTTCGGAATTCAGGCTTCTTCGCATCCCCAAAATCAGCTCTTCCACCTCGGTGGTGTTGAGATCATATTTCTTGAGCCACGAATGATACTGTTCGATCGCTTCGACCAGACGGTTTTTCCACTGTCCGTAGGCTTGCAGCTGTTGCTGAAAGTGCATTTTACTCATCTCCGGCAAAACGACTGGTTTGATTAAGTCATCCCGCTACTGGGCTTACATGAAGTGTAGCCCAAAAATCATGGAGGTCAGGTCGACCCATGATTTTCCATTAACCAGCTCACAAAATCGCGGCTAGAATGGTTGGTGTCAAAGAGATCGCCGTTGCCCCTGTTGCGATCGGACACCAGAATACCGAACTGTCAGGATAATTCTCCTATCGCGACTTCCGCCAGATGAGACAAAGCTTCCAGATCACTGGAAGTAAGCGGTTCTCCATCCTCGATCCGCCTGATCAATGCCGGCTGCGACTGCAATTTTTCCCGGATACGTCGTTCGGCCGGTCTGACCTCTGCCACGGGCAGCGAATCAAACAGGCCCAGGTTAAGGGCCAACAATACGGCGACCTGCTGTGCCGGTGTCAAAGCATCCCCTTCATCCTGTTTGAGCAGCTCCCGCACCCGTCTACCCCGTTCGATGGCTTCCCGGGTCCTATCATCGAGGCGGGTACCGAAACGAGCGAAAGTCTCCAGTTCCTCATACTGGGCATACGCCAGTTTCAACTGACCGGCCACTTCCCTGTACGCGGGTAATTGCGCCTTTCCACCTACCCGTGACACGGATTTCCCAACATCCACCGCCGGCATTTCCCCCCGCTGAAAGCGTTCGGGAGACAGATACAGTTGCCCATCGGTAATGGAGATCAAATTGGTGGGAATATAGGCAGAGATATTCTGTGCCTGGGTCTCGGCAATTGGCAAGGCCGTGAGGCTTCCACCACCGCTCGCCTGATTGAGTTGGGTGGCCCGTTCGAGCAACCTGGAATGGAGATAAAAAACGTCGCCAGGATAGGCCTCGCGGCCAGGTGGCCGTCGCAACAGCAGGGACAGCTCCCGGTAGGCATCGGCATGACGGGAAAGGTCGTCGTAGACCAGAAGCACGTCCCGACCCTGACTCATGAACCATTCGCCCACAGTGGTGGCTGCATAAGGAGCCATAAATTGGAGTCCTGCAGGACAGTCACCGGTGGCACTGACAACGATACAGTACTTCATCGCATCGCCTTCACGCAATCTGGCAATCACCCTCGCTACAGACTGGGCCCGCTGACCGATGGCACAGTAGATACAAATCACCTCCTGATCGTGCTGATTGAGGATAGTGTCCACAGCCAAGGTGGTCTTGCCGGTCTGACGATCCCCCAGAATCAACTCACGTTGCCCTCTGCCGATGGGAACCAGAGCATCGATTACCTTAATGCCGGTCTGGAGCGGGACTTCCACTGGGGCTCTGTCCATGATCGGGGGGGCTGCGCGTTCAACCGGCCAGCGTTCGAGGGCATCGAGAGGCTCTTCCTCATCCAGAGGACGCCCCAAGGGGTCGATGATCCTTCCCAGGAGTTCAGCACCGACAGGAATATCCAGGACCCGGTGACAGCGGAAGACCTTGTCGTCTATCCCGAGTCTCTCTTCCGGATCCAGCATCACCGCACCCACGGCACCAGGATCGAGATTCAACGCCACTGCGTAGGTTTCTCCCGGCAATCTCAGCACTTCCATCGTCTTGACTCCAGGCAAACCGCACAATCTGACCACCCCATTTTCAATCCCCAGAATATGCCCTATTTCATGTGGTTTTAAATCATATCGAAAAGAGGATAATGCGCTTCGGAGCAGCTCTGCGCTCTCCTCCAGTAACAGATGACGCAAGGGGGTCATGGGACAGAACCCGGCAGCACCCTGGACAACGTCGTTTCAAGTTCTTCCAGATAGGACGCCAGATCCCAATGCCAAATGCGGTCATCAGCTTCCAGGGCAATACCACAAATCAATTCAGGTCGGCACTCGAAGGAGATGTCCAGGGATGGATCGAAGGACTTTAGAGTCCGTTCGATTTTGATCCTGTCGTCAGTTTCCAGCGGAAAGGCAGTCATGACCTGACATCTGTCACCAGTGCGCAGTAGCGCCTTTTTGTCATCGGGCAGAGTGTTCAACCTCTCGAGAAAAGCATCGATGACGCATTGTTCCAGGGTTTTAGCCGCAAGGTCGGCAAATGCCCTGCGACCAAGATCGACCAATTGTTCCGCTAGCAGGGATTTGAGTTCACGCAGAAGTACGGCTTGTTCGCGAGCCAGATCCTGCAGCCACTCCAGGCGTTTTTGCTCCACTTCCAGTCTGACTTTGTCAAGCAACGCTTGACGCTCACTCTCTACCTCTCGTTTCGCCTGTTCCAGCAGACTTTGGCGTTCCCTTTCCAAGGACTCCAGCTTGTCGCGATAAGTGGCAGTCAGGTGCTCCCCCTGGCGTTTGAGTTCCCTGGCCTGCGCAAGTTGGCTTTCGATATAACGCTGTCTTGCCTCCATGGTGGAGACAATGGGGCGATAGAGAAACCGCTTAAGGAGTGCGATCAGAATCAGAAAGTTGACGATCTGGGCAGCGACCGTGAGCCAGTCCACCTGCACCTTCAGCTTCCCGCGCGAATGAAATAGTCCCAATAGGGATTGGCAAAAAGCACGATCATGCTGATGACAAAGCAATAAATCGCCGTGGATTCGACCATTGCCAAGCCCACAAACAGCGTTCGGGTGATGGTGTTGGTCTCATCCGGTTGTTGGGCAATGGCCGCGAGCGCTTGTGCCACAGCCCTCCCTTCTCCCAAAGCGGGACCAATGGCGCCCAATCCCATAGTGAGTCCAGCGGTAAAGATGGATACGACGGCGATCAGGGTTTCCGCAGTCATCACATTTCCTCCATTTGCTGTTTTTCCAGTCTTTCCCTCTGCACAACGCTGGCCGAGGCAATATAGACCAGTGCCAGAATCGCGAATATATAAGCCTGAATGAACCCGGTCAACAACCCCAGAAGCTGCATCACAATGGGAAAAAAGAAAGGCACCAGGGTGATCAATACTGCCCCGATGACCGCACCACTCATGATATTGCCGTAGAGGCGCACTGCCAGAGCAAGCGTTCGGGAGAATTCACCGATCACGTTGAAAGGCAACATCAATGGTGTGGGCTCCAAATACTGGCGCAGGTAGTTCTTCAATCCAACCTCACCGATACCATAGACAGGCACTGCCACGAAAACGCAAAGTGCAAGAGCGGTGGTGGTGGACAAAGAGGCCATGGGAGGATGAAAGCCCGGGACGATAACCAGCAGATTGGACAGGGCAATGAACAGAAACAACGTCCCTACAAACCAAAGATGCTTGTCGGGATCCTGGTGGGTCACATCGCGTATCTGTCCCCGGATCACACTGACCAGGGCTTCAAGAAAATTCTGCCAGCGGCCTGGACGTACGGTCACAGTCAACCGCCTGGTCGCCAACCAGGATCCAAGCACCAAAAGTGCCATGACCATCCAGGTGGATACCAATGTCGCTGTCAGCTTAAATCCTGCCAACGACCAGTAGACAATCTGATCAGGATTGAATTGCATGGTTGCTTGACAGTGTTCTCACCATGATCAGACGAACCAAAAGAAAACCGAGCAGCGCGATCCCCAATCGCTGCCAGTCCCCTGCTGCCAGCAACACAAATCCTGTCACCGTCACCAGGACACGCAAAACGAAGCTCGACAACATCCACAGGGAGGGGTGCCTGACCCTCGGAAGACGACGTACAGTCCACCAAAGCCCCCCATAAAACAACAGGCCAAGAACGGAGCCGACCAGAAAAACCCCACCCCACACAATCCCATCAGCCATCATGGCGGCTTTCCCGTTTGATCCATTGCCAAGCATGGTAACAACCCAAGGCAACGCCTAGGAAAAGGAAGGTCAGTGTCCATGACGGAGGACCTGGGAACTTACGATCCAGCCACCACCCCAAGGCAATTCCCAGTAAAGTCGGAACTGCAACGGACCATCCGACCAACCCGAACATTCCAAGGCCAAACCACAGGCTACGACGCTGCTGCCGCTTGGCCTTCAGATGACGCTGAACCCGCTGCTCCACAGCCCTGGTCAAAAGGTCCTGACCGCCATGAGGATCCCCTGGTGAGTCGTCGTTCATTTGAGCACCTCACTCAATCTGCCATAGCGGCGCAAGATTCCCACTTCCAGACGGGCCAAAGCGCTGCGAGTGGCACGCTCAGCCTCGTCGAGCTGGCGAATCTCGGTCTCTACTTTTTCCCTGAGAATCTCCAGGCGAGCTCCTCGGATTGCCTTGTAGGTGGATATCCGCACTTCCTCGCCACGTTTGACAAGGATACCCTCGTCCAAAGCCACATACCAGAACCTTCCACCGTTTTCAACATAAGTCAGCACTCCCGGCACAAGAATGGAGACGAAATCCACATGCCTGGGTTCAAGGCAAAAATGACCATTTTCAGCCTCCGCCAGTACCTTGACCGTTTCTGCTTCGAGAAACACTTTACTGGGAAGAAGAATTCTCAACAGCACCGGTCGCTTCCTCAATCGTTCCGATCATATACAGGGTCTGCTCCGGTACCTCTTTGAATTCATCGCTCAAAATCCTCTCACAACCCTCGAGCGTCTGCTCAATGCCAACCATCACCCCTCTCCGGCCGGTGAACTGCTCCGTGGTGAAGAATGGCTGGGTAAGAAAGCGCTCCAGACGACGCGCCCGATTCACGGTCAACCGGTCGGCTTCAGAAAGTTCTTCTATCCCGAGCATGGCAATAATATCCTGAAGTTCCAGGTACTCGGCCAACACTCTGCGAACCTCCCTGGCAATGCGGTAATGGCGACTGCCCACCACATGGGGATGGAGCAATTTCGATCGCGACTGCAGTGGATCGACTGCAGGATAGAACCCCTGGGCGGCACGCTGACGCGACAGCACCACAGAGGCGGAGAGATGACTAAAGGTAGCTGACGCGGCAGGATCGGTAAAGTCGTCAGCCGGCACATAGACCGCCTGAATGGAGGTCATGCTGCCATAGACAGTGGTACAGATCCTTTCTTCCAACTCCGCCAGCTCTGTGACCAAAGTTGGCTGATAACCCACTCGCGAGGGAATCCGGCCCATCATTCCGGAAATCTCGGTTCCCGCCTGGATAAAACGGAAAATATTGTCTATCAGTAGCAGAACGTCCTGGCGGCAATCATCGCGAAAATATTCGGCCATCGTCAAAGCAGCGTGACCCACCCGAAATCGCACACCTGGTGGCTCGTTCATCTGTCCGAAGACCAGCACCGTGTTCGGCAATACTCCTGCCTCGCTCATGGTGCGATACAATTCCTCAGCCTCACGGCAACGTTCTCCGATGCCACAGAAGATGCTCACTCCCCGATACTGGCCCATCATGTTGTGGATCAACTCGGTGATGACCACCGTTTTCCCCACTCCAGCCCCACCGAAAAGGCCTGCCGTCCCTCCCCGTTCGAGAGGGACCAGCAGATCGATCACCTTGATCCCGGTGACGAACACTTCAGGGGCGACCCTGCGTCTGGATAAGGGGATCGCTGCATGGTGAATGGAGCGGTGAACTTCAGTGTCGACTTGACCGAACCTGTCCAGGGGCTGCCCGAATAGGTTCAGCATCCTTCCCAGCACCCCGTCTCCCACCGGCACCTGGATCGGTCCACCGCTATCGGCCACCTCGGCACCACGTTCCAGTCCCTGTGTGTCGGTGAAAGCGATGCAACGGCAAGCGGTACGACTCAGATGGGCCACCACTTCAAGAACATGGCTGCCGTCACCGGCCTCCAGACGCTGCCACATAGGTGGCACACCTGCGGGAAAGTGGACATCCACCACGCTTCCCCGGATACCGAGCACGGTCCCCTTGCGAACAGGCGTTTCTGTCTTTTCCAACATGATCCACGCGTTACAATAAACGTCTCAACAATAAGGCCCGCCTGCTGAATTCCAGAAAACACCTTTGCTGGCCGGCAAACCTATCCATAAATCCCAGGAGGACCCCCACCATGCAAAACGATCGTCTTACTTTGGCAGCCATCTTGTGCATCGTCCGCGCCACCCTCTCTTTGCTGCTCGCTTCCCTGGTGTCACGCCTGGCTGTACAGACTGGATTTGGCCCCAAACTGATCACCGCCCTGTTGACTTTGATCGGATTTCTCCTGTTTGCATTCATCTTCTTTACCCTCAAGCAGCTGCTCAATGAACGTTACGCGTTCCATAAAACGGATTTGACGATCATAGGGCTCATAGGACTGAGCGGCCTGGCAGCCTTCATCAGTGTCAGTTCCCTGTTGTTCACCGGCGGCATCGCAACCGATACCACTTTGTTGAAGTTGGTCTATGCCGCTTTCGGCCTGCTATTGATTGGGTTCGCCATTCAGTTGATGCGCCTTGACGACAACCTGTTCGGGTTTCAGAAACCCTATTCCTTCTTGACCGCGGCAGCAGGCGTGGGTATCGCATCCATCAAGTTTGCCGGTGTCGGAGTCATCTTTGGGGCGATCGCCGATATCATCCTGGCGGTGATTTTCATCAAGTCAGGCAGACAATGAATTCATTTCCAATGGCTCTGTGTCCATTCCAATATCTGCGACCAAGGGAGACTATGGGCCAGAGCCACGATCGCCAACCCCAGAAAAATCATGCCACTGATCCAATGGATCAAATGGATGGGGAGTCGTTGCAGAATGGTTCTACCAGCTACGATCCCCAAAGCGGAAGTTGTCACCAGAGCCAAGGTCGCCCCGACCCAGACCGGGAATGGAGCCAATGTGGTTCCCAGTCCTGCCACGGCAATCTGGGTCTTGTCACCGAATTCAGCCATGAATAGCATGGCCAGGGTGGTAAAAAAGATGCCATGGCCACTCTTTTCCACTATCTGGGTATCTTCCCCGGTTTCCTCCCTATGAGACAGAGCGTGGATTCCAAAAACCGCAAACAGCAATCCGACCGCCAGCCCCACGAGCCACCGGGGCAACCAGGCGGCCACAGCAGCCCCAAAAATCACTGCCAGGGCATTGAGACAGACAAAAGCCACCACCGCACCCCACATCACCGGCCACGGGCGGTGCCTGGCAGCCAGGGTCATACATACGACCTGGCTCTTGTCACCGATCTCGGCTGCAGCGATCACCAGAAATGTGGATATGACTTCTAACCATTGGCTCTTGTCCCAAGCCCAATCATGAAACCATTGGGTCAATTGGAACCATAGTGACTCTGTCATCATGCAAGCAGATCGTTCAGGCCTTATCCCAAGCTGGTCTCGAGGATGGTCATGATCGCGAAACCGATCAACACACCGTAGACCGCCAATTTCGAACGCTCCCTGGACTGGATTTCCGGAATGATCTCATAAGCAATCACATACAACATCGCGCCTGCGGCAAAACCCATTCCCAAAGGCAACAAAGTTTCAAAGACGGTCACCATGGTGACCCCCAACAAACCTCCCACAGGTTCTACCAGACCAGAAATCATTGCAATCCCGACGGCTTTCCAGGGTTTATAACCTATTCCCACCAGCGGCAGCGCTACCGCCATCCCTTCGGGGATATTCTGAGCACCTATCGCGATCGCCAGTAACGTACCATTGGCCCAGTCACCTCCCCCAAAGCTGACCCCCACCGAAAGTCCTTCGGGAAAATTGTGCAAGGTGATGGCAGCGACAAAGATCCACACTTTTCGCAATGAAGCCGAGTCTTCGGGCGTACCTT
>JALVSV010000346.1 GCA_027024125.1 Methylothermaceae bacterium
TTTTCCTCTGACCGGGCGATCCGCGAGTATTGCGAGGAGATCTGGAAGGTGAAGCCGCTGGGGTAACCGGGTAGCCGGAATGAAATTGTGCAGAAATCAATCCTGATCCTGAATTCGGGCAGTTCCTCGATCAAGTACAAGTTGTATGACATGGATGGTGAGTTTGTGTTGGCCTCAGGATTGGTCGAACGGATCGGTGAAGCTGCAGGGAAGGCATACCATCGTGTCAGTGGGGAAAACGGGATCCGGGAAATTGAACTCAGCCAATCCTTCACTGACCACCGCCAGGCGTTTGACCATATATTCGGTGTGCTAGGGAATCCTGGACTTTCCGCTATCGGCCACCGGGTCGTCCATGGGGGTGAACAGTTCCATTGCCCGGTGCTGATAGACGACGAAGTGATTGAGGCGATCCGAGCCAACATTCCTCTGGCGCCCCTGCACAATCCCTCCAATCTGCTGGGCATCGAAATCGCCCGAGAGTTATATACCGACACGCCCCAGGTTGCGGTGTTCGACACCGCTTTTCATCAGACCTTGCCCGCTGTGGCTTGGTGCTATGCTGTACCTCGTGAATGGTACGAACGACATCATGTCCGTCGTTATGGGTTTCATGGGACTTCCCACGCTTATGTGGCCAAGGTGGCGGCCCGCTTAATGGGCCGTCCCCTGGAGTCACTCAACCTCATCACCCTGCATCTGGGCAACGGGGCCAGTATAACCGCCCTCCGGGAAGGGCGGAGTGTCGATACCTCCATGGGGATGACGCCGCTCGAGGGGCTGATCATGGGAACCCGCAGCGGTGATCTGGATCCCTCCATCGTATTCTATCTGGAGCGGACCTGTGGCCTCGGTGCAGAGGAAGTGGAACGCCTGCTCAACCACGAGTCCGGTCTCAAGGGTATCTGCGGAAGCAATGACATGCGTGCCATCCATAAAGCCTCCGATGCAGGCGACCATATCGCACAGTTGGCCATAGATATGTTTTGTTACCGCATTCGAAAATACATCGGTGCCTATCTGGCCGTACTCGGGAAGGTGGACGCGTTGGTTTTCACCGGTGGCATAGGTGAGAACGATCCGCTTGTCCGAGAGCAGGTGTGCAAAGGTCTGGAGGGTTTGGGTCTCGTTTTGGATCCAGGCAAAAACCAAAGACGTTGTAAAGAAAGTACTTCCCTCCATGGATCTCACGGCCCGATTGCGATCTATCGCATCCCTACCGACGAGGAACTTGAAATTGCCCGCCAGACCCTGACCTGCATCGAAGACGGGTGCGGCTGACCATTTGGACCCGAGGATGCCCAACTCCATCCTCCATCTGATCCAGACGGACCTGTTTTGCCGCGATTTCAGTGTTTTTTCGAATGTCAGTTCGTTATGATGAAGCTCATCAAGAACCTGATTCCCTCAGGAGACTTGCTATGGCCCTCACACCTCGTAGCATCATGCATCCGGAAGATGCGGCAGCTCTGGATAAGCTCGAATCCTTGCCGCTGTTCACGCCTCTGGTGAAAAGTTTCATCAAGATGTTCGACGAACGCTTTCTCAATCGGGTGACCTCGCTGCATTATATTCGTCTGGGGCCCGGGCAATTACCGGAGATCCACGAAGTGTTGGTGGACGTTTGCCAGCGTCTCCACTTGAATGTGCCCCAGCTTTATCTGGAAGTCCATCATGAACCCTTCTCCTACACCCTGGAGGCCTCCAACCGTTACATCATCGTCAGCAGTTCCCTGCTGGACAAACTGTCCTTGGAACAGATTCGTGTCGTTTTCGCCCATGAGTGTGGACATATCTTCTTCAATCATGTGCTCTACCGCACCATGACCAAGATGCTGATCCGCTATGGTGGTGAGCTACCGAAGCCCATGAGTACCCTTTCCGTACCTCTGCGGATCGCCCTTCTGTATTGGTATCTGCGTAGTGAACTGTCTGCAGATCGCGTTGCCGCCGTTATCACCGGAGACATACGTCCTGTGGCCGATACCCTGTTTCTCACCGCGGAAACACCCGCTGACATTGTAGCCAGCCTCAATCTTCAGAAGATCGTGGAACAGACAGCTTCGTTGGCCTCCGACCAGGACAGCACCATACAACGTCTGATGGAGAGCCTGATCCTCAGTGACAACGAGCATCCTTTCACCACCAGCCGGATCGAAGCGCTGCTGAATTGGGAGAAAAGCCCGGATTGGCCGAACCTGCTGGACAATCCGTCCCCTGAATGCCAGCATTGCCATCACCCCCTGCATTATGATGATTCCCAGTGCCGTCATTGTGGCGAAATCAATCCCGAAGCTATCGGAATCAATCATAGCCTGAATGAGTAAGCATCCGGATCACCCATGCCAGATCATTTCCAAATCAGTGAGAACTCCTTAACTGATCCATTTCAAACGATTGTTGTTCTTTTGACCGATCCGGCAGTCAGTTGGAAATTCACCAAGTTGATGTCTTTTTCCCGCCAGAAGTTCAGATATGGAATCCCCATGATTCTGATGCTGATCTTTCTGTTTCTGTTGGAAGGGTGTTGGGACGGCCAGGAGATCCCATTGGTCGATCTCAGTGTGCCTGCCAGCAACGATGAGATACAGGCCGTCACATCGAAACTCACCGACCAGCATGAAGAATGGCGGTTTGGTTTTGACCTTCGTAATGGGCCCAAAGAGGACGCATTGCAATATCGGCCGCTGTTGAAATATCTGGAGCGCAGGACGCACCAACGCTTTTCTCTGGTCTTCAGCAATTCTGCAGGTCAACTGATTTCCGATCTGAGCCGTGGACGGTTGCACTTTGCAGCGATTGGTGCGGCAAGTTATCTCATAGCTCGCCATGGTGCCCCGATTCTTCCGTTGGTGAGAGGCGTCAATGCCGAGGGGGAAGCGGGCTACCGTGCCGTGCTCGTGGTACATCCCGGCAGCTCACTCCACAGATTGCAGGATCTTAAAGGGAAACGGTTGGCCTTTGGCAGTGTCGCCTCCACCCAGGGCTACTGGATCCCACGGATCATGCTCCATCGGGTGGGCCTGACCCTGCAGGATCTGGAATCCTTTTACTTCACTGGTTCCCACAGGGCCTGTGCCGAGGCCGTGATCACCCACCAGGCGGATGCATGTGGTCTTCAGGATACCTTGGCATACAAGCTGGTGGCGTCTGGCAGACTACGGAAGCTGGCTGTATCCGATCTCTTTCCCTCCAGCGGCATCTTCGCCCACGGCAGTGTTCCTGCACAGGTCCGACAAGGAGTACGTCAAGCTCTCATCGCTTTTGATCCCCAGGGTAAGGATAGGGCTGGCCTTTATCATTGGGAGGCCACGGAAATGGCAGGGGGCTTCATCGCCGCCACTGAGGCTGACTATGAACCTTTTCGATTCTGGGTAGAGCAACTCGGGTTGATCGGTGAATTCATCCATGGAGCAGGAGCTGGCCCATGACTCTTTCCCGTCAGTTGTTCTTATTGATTGCCGCCATAGTAGTGATGGCGACGGTTCTGGTCAGTCTGCTGGTCACTTCGCTCTACCGGCAGGTTCATCTGAACGAAGCTGGCAAGCATGGTGCCGGACTTCATCTCATGTTGGCCGAAACCATCGCCAGGGAAGTCATCCAGGGAAGGGCGCTTGAAGTCTCTCAACTGTTGAAACAGGCGAAGAAGGCCGAACCCGATATCATCTACCTGTATGTGACGGATTTCGATGGCCGGCTGTTTGCCCATACCTTTGCCCAAGGTTTCCCCCGTGCATTGCTGCCGACCCTCGAAAAAAGACCAACCGGGAGAGTTCACAGGCAGATGAGGGCCAGGAGTGAGATCATTGAACATTATAGCGCCCCTTTGATTGAAGGAATGTACGCTCGTTTCTACCTCGGTATCGGTGATCGCAGCTATCGTCACAATCTTGCCGCAATGTTCCCGAAGATCATCCTGGGAACGGGGTTGACCATGATCATCACCATGTTCCTGGGTGCCCTGCTTGTCAGACGCATTTCCAACCCCTTGGCAAGCCTCACCAGCTTGACCTATCGTTTTGCCCGCGATCAGCCAATTGATCTCAAGGATGTTCCTGTCACCGGTTCCAATGAAATCCGTCAATTGGGCAAGGCGTTTTCCCATATGGTTTCGCAGCGCCGGTCCCTGGAGGAAGACATCAGGGAAAGGGAACGTTTCCTGAACCGTTTGTTCGAAAGTTCTCCCATCGGTTTGGCTTTGTGCAAGCTCGATGGCACCTTGGTGAAAGTCAATTCGGCTTTTTCCGCCATTCTGGGTCGAAGCGTCGACGAAACCCTAGGGCTGACCTATTGGGAGATCACACCCGACAAATACCAGGAACAAGAGCAGTTGCAACTCAGGTTCCTGGAAGAAAAGGGAAGTTATGGCCCCTATGAGAAGGAATATATTCACAAGGATGGATCCCTGGTTCCGGTGAGGTTGTCGGGTATGCTCGTCGAGCAGAAGGGGGAAAGATTCATATGGTCCTCGGTGGAGGATATCTCTGCACTTCATCAGGCCTCGATGCTGGAAAGACGTTTGCGCCAGATTTTTGAATACTCCTATGAGGAGTTCTACCTCTTCGATGGCGAGAGTCTTCGCTTCATCCAGGTCTCCAGAGGCGCACTGGATAACCTGGGCTACGGCCCCGAGGAGATCGAGGCCCTCACCCCGCTGGACCTGAAAACTGACTACACGCCGAAAGACTTTGCCAAATTGATTGCCCCGCTACGTCATGGAAAGCAGCCTCTGCTGGTGTTCGAGACCCGTCACCGCCGCAAGGATGGCAGCTTCTATCCTGTAGAAGTTCGCCTGCAGTATTCTAAAGAGCAGGGACGCTCCTTCTTTTTTGCCATGATTGTCGATCTGACGGAACGCAGGCGTATCGAGAAGGAATTAGCCGATCATCGTGCCCACCTGGAAGCATTGGTCGTCCAAAGAACGGCCCAGTTGGAGGTGGCCAATCGGGAGCTGGAGGCCTTCTCCTATTCTGTTTCCCACGATCTGCGTGCCCCCTTGCGTGCCATCGACGGCTTCAGTCTGGCGTTGATGGAAGACTATGGCCAGCAACTCGATGAAACCGCATTGGATTTCCTGCAGCGGATCAGGGGTGGTGCTCAGAAGATGAGCCAATTGATAGACGATCTGTTGCAATTGTCTAGAATCAATAAAGGTGAATTGAAGTGGATGCCTGTGGATCTGGCCATCCTGGCGGCCAGTGTCTGGGAAGAACTCCAAGCCGTAGAACCCCAGCGTGAGGTGGAACTGATTTTAGGGGAAAACCTGGAAGTCGAGGGTGACCCACGGCAGCTACGTATTCTGTTGAACAACCTGCTCGGCAATGCCTGGAAATTCACTTCCAGGAAAGCCCAGGGGCGGGTTGTCTTCGAAAGAGATCACGATGATCCCAGTGTTTTCACCATTGCCGACAATGGGGCCGGTTTCGATATGCGTTACGTGGATAAGCTTTTCGGAGCCTTTCAAAGATTGCACAGAACAACCGAGTTTCCGGGAACTGGCGTGGGGCTGGCCATTGTGCAGCGTATCATTCACCGTCATGGTGGACGCATCTGGGCAAAAGGCGAGGTCGGCCATGGTGCTACTTTCTATTTTTCCCTGGGAGTGGGAGAGGTGACGCAGACCCGCCCACTACAAGAAAACGAGAGGGGAGCGTATCATGCGTGACAAGATCCTGCTATTGGTCGAGGACAATCCAGACGATGAGGCGCTGACCCTGCGCGCTCTGCGCAAACACAACCTAGCCAATCAGATCGTGGTGGCGCGGGACGGTCAAGAAGCCCTCGATTTCCTGTTTGGCCAGGGGGCCTACAGTGATCGTGACACTTCCATTTTGCCCCAGGTCATCCTGCTGGATCTGAAACTTCCCAAGATCGATGGCCTTCAGGTCCTGGAGCGCTTGCGTGCCGATCCCACCACTCGCCCTATTCCGGTTGTCATCCTGACTTCCTCCAGCGAAGAGCAGGACATGATCCGCAGTTATGATCTGGGTGCCAACAGCTATGTCCGCAAACCGGTGGATTTCTCCCAATTCATTGAAGCGGCGCGCCAATTGGGGCTCTACTGGCTGGTGTTGAACGAGGTTCCCTATGGGGAACGTTGAGGACAGGGCGCTTCGGGTTCTGATTGTCGAGGACTCGGAGGACGATGCGTTGTTGCTACTGCAGCAGCTGCGGCGTGGTGGTTATGTTCCGGAGATGCACCGGGTAGAGGATGCTGTCACGATGGAGGCTGCCCTCAAGCAGAGGCGGTGGGATCTGATCATCGCCGACCACAATCTGCCGGGGTTCGACTCCCAGAGAGCCTTGAAACTGGCCAAGCGATACGATGCCAATACCCCGTTCATTTTGGTTTCCGGCAGCGTTGGTGAAGAGGTAGCTGTGGATGCCATGAAGTCGGGCGCCCATGACTATGTGATGAAACACAATCTGGCCCGCCTGCTTCCCGCCATCGAACGTGAGTTGCGGGAGGCCGACAACCGCCGTGCCCATCAACGGGCCGAAGCGACGATCCGGCATTTGGCCTTTCACGACCATCTGACAGGGGTCGTCAACCGGGCCCGGTTCGAATCCCTGCTCGACGAGACCTTGAAGTCTGCCAGGGAGGGGGATACCCATGCTCTTCTCTATCTCGATCTGGATCAGTTCAAAATCGTCAATGATACCTGCGGGCATCTGGCGGGCGACGAATTGCTCAAGCGACTTTGTCAGAAGATCAAGCTGAAGATCCGGGCTAGCGACGTTTTTGCTAGGCTGGGGGGTGACGAGTTTGCCATTTTATTGAAACACTGCCCACCCGAACGGGCAGCGCAGGTGGCTCAGGAACTTTTCAATAGTTTGGTGTCCTGGCGGTTCCTATGGGGAGAACGTACTTTCAAGGTTGGTACCAGTATCGGGGTCGTACCGATCAAGGGTGGGGATGATTCCCAGACTCTGCTCACCCTGGCAGACATGGCCTGTTATGCTGCCAAAGATCGGGGAGGCAACCGGATCCATATCTACACCGAGGGAGACCGGGACATTCTTCAGCGTCGTGGGGAGATGCACTGGCTGCAGCGAATACAGTTGGCCATGTCGAGTGGTGGTCTGCTGTTGTATCAGCAACAGATCCAAGCGTTGCAGGGGGGAGAAAGTCATTGTGAATTGCTGTTGCGGATGCAGGAAGATGGACAGCAGATCGTTACTCCAGATCGCTTCATTCCCGCAGCAGAACGTTACAACCTCATGCCGGAAATCGATCGTTGGGTAATTCGGTATGCATGCGATCGGCTTGAGCAACTACAGCGATCGTCTGCTATTGCAGGAGAATCCGGCACCTATTTCATCAATCTTTCGGCCAACACCCTCAACGATGATGATCTCGTTGATTACATTCAACATCAATTGAACAGTCATGGCATTACTCCCAGGGCAATCGGATTCGAAATCACCGAAACGGCCGCAGTAGCTGATTTCGAGCGTGCGTTGCATTTGATCGAAGGCTTGCGGACGCTGGGTTGCAAAGTGGCACTGGACGATTTTGGAACGGGGATGAGTTCGTTCTCTTATCTCAGGTCCCTGCCGGTCGATTACATCAAGATTGACGGTGAGTTCGTCAAGGCCATGCTCACGAGTGACATCGACCTGGCCATCGTCGAGGCGGTCAATACCATCAGTCATATCGCCAATATCCGTACCATCGCCGAATTCGTAGAAAATGAAGAGATTCTGCAACATCTGATGGCCATGAAAGTCGACTACGCACAGGGCTGGGCAGTGGGGCACCCCAAGCCTCTGGGGGAACGTCTGGAATCTGGGGAAGGTTGATTCCTCATTTTCCATTGCTCTCTTGTATAGACGAGGCGGATTCAACTCCCAAGTGCAACTCTTGATGAACAGGTGGGCGAGATGCGATAGCATCTCGGGTTTCCAACCCACCGACCAAAGCGAGAGGAGCACCGATGAGACGCTACACGCAGCTCACCCAGGAACAACGATACCAGATTGAAGCACTGAGGAAAGCTGGATTGACGCAAACGGAGATCGCAGAACAGCTGGGAGTTCATAAGTCTACCATCAGCCGGGAGGTTCGTCGCAACCGGGGTCAGCGTGGCTACCGGGCCAAGCAGGCGCATCGTCTTTCCAGAGTCCGTCATCACCGTCCTGGTGTGCGCATCCAGGCCGAGGAATGGCAAAAAGGTGGAGTCCTACCTTCGGGAAGACTGGAGCCCCGAGCAGATCAGTGGTTTTCTCAGGGAGCAGGAAGACATCAGGATCAGTCATGAGTGGATCTACCAGTACGTCTACCAGGACAAGAAGGCGGGTGGCAACCTGCACCGTCATCTTCGCTGCCAGAAGGTCTATCGCAAGCGCTATGGCAGTGGAAAGAGCCGCCGGGGGCAGATTCAGGGCCGAGTGGGCATTGAACAACGTCCTGAGGTGGTGGCACAGCGATCACGACTTGGAGACTGGGAACTTGATACTGTCATTGGTCAGGCTGCCAAGGCCCCTGTCCTGGTGACAGCGGTGGAACGCAAGTCCAGACTCACGGTCATTGCCGTGGCAGCCAACAAGACGGCTCAGGCAGTCACCCATGCGTTGTTGTCCGTTCTCTATCCACTGTCCCATCTTGTTCATACTCTGACCTATGACAACGGCAAGGAATTCGCAGAACATGAGCTCATTGCCGAAGCCCGCAGGCTGAGGGCTATTTTGCCAACCCCTACCATTCTTGGGAACGAGGGTTGAATGAAAACACCAATGGCCTGATTCGGCAATATTTCCCCAAGGGCATGGATTTCAACCAACTGACTCACGAGCAGGTAGCTGCCGACATGAACAAACTCAACAATCGCCCAAGAAAATGTCTTGGTTTCAAAACACCTGCTCAGGTATTCTTTGACTCGGATATACCAGTTGCACTTGTCAGTTGAATCCGCGTTTCAAAATCACCCCTTTTTTTGGAATCTATCAACCCTGAAGGCATCAATCGGAAGTTGGCTTTTCCCGTCAAGAATCAACTGGCTCATGATAATGCCAACGATGGGGGAAAGCTGAAAACCATGGGCCGAGAAGCCGAAGGCATGGTAGGCATGTTCCAGCGTTGAAGAGGGACCGATGACCGGGATGTTGTCCGGCATGAATGCTTCCAAACCTGCCCAGGTGCGGACGATGCGTACTTTCTTGAGTTGCGGGAACAACGCCGTGACGGTGGCGGCGCTTTCCTTCAGTTTCCCCCAATCGATCTCTGTCCGTTCCTGCCCGAAGTCCAGTCTGGCCAGATGGGCGCCACCAATCAGCAGGGTGCCGTTTTGCATCTGCTTGAAGGACAGCTTGCGGCTGGCAGCACCCAGTACCGGTTCGATGAAAGGGGGAAGGCGCTCTGTAATCATCAGCATGGGTGCCTTGGGCGTGAGTGGTACCTCTTCACCCAGGGCTTTGGCTATCTGGTTGGCCCAGGCACCGGCACAGTTGACGAGTATGGGTGCCTGATAGTGGCCCAGTGGTGTTTGTACCTGCCACAGGTCATTCGTTCTTTCCACACCAACCACTTTGTTTCCCGCCAGAAAGGTGACTCCCAGGGATTGGGCCTTGCGCCGGAAGGCGGTCAGGGTATGATAAGGACGGGCATACCCATCCTCGCGGCAATACAGGGCTCCCACACAATGCCGACTCAGGACAGGCACGAGACGGAAAAGCTCGTCGCGATCTATGATGGTTTCGTGGGTGTAGCCCAGAGATCGGACCAAGTCGGCCCTCTGTTGCAACAATTGCAGGTCCTGATGGTTTTCGGCCACCCGTAGCTGGCCGGTGAAACGGGCATCACAGTCCGAATCCACCAGCTCACGAATATTGCGCCACAGTTTCGCCGCCTCGACGGTCAGAGGGATCTCCGCCGGATGCCGGTTCAACTGCCGTAATCCTCCCGCATTGACGCCCGATGCGTGTCTTCCAGGGGCGTCTTTCTCCAGAACCAGGACCTTCTGGTCACGTTTGGCCAATTGTAATGCCGTGGAGGCACCCATCAGGCCACCGCCGATAATCAACACATCGGGTGTCATGCCTGGTCCCCCTGCTCGAGTTCGGACAACTGGCTTAGGGAGAGTGGTGTCACCGGTGGTCGGCCACGGTACAGACCAGCTTCAGGCACCGGGATTCCCCGGGTGGTGGCGACCAGCTGGGCAACGGCATTGGCGCATTGTCTTCCCTGGCAAGGCCCCATACCACAACGGGTGAAGAATTTGACCTGGTTGCTGTCGGTATGACCCTCGGCCACAGCACGCTTTATCTGCCCGGCAGTCACTTCTTCACAGCGGCAGACAATGGTTTCATCTGGCACCTCTGTCATCATCCTGGAGAACGGCACCTTAAAATAGGCTTCCAGAAAAGGCCTGATTGCAAGCTCAGTGGCAAGCAGTTTCCGGTCATCTTCCGCCAGGCGGTTCCGTTCGTTGGTGTTTAGCCTGCCAAGAGCGTGCAATGCCTGGATCGCGGCGATACGTCCAGCGTATTCAGCGGCGCGGGCGCCGCCGATGCCGGCCCCGTCGCCGGCCACCAGAATACCCTCGATAGTCGTGTTGCCCCACACATCCAGCTGAGGACGCCAGCACTGCTGCTCCTGATCCCAAAGATGACGGCACCCTGCTGCCTGGGTCAGCCAGATGTGAGGGATCACACCAAAATGGGTGAGCAGCAGAGTGGCTGGAATGGATGCCCTTTGGCCGCGTTGCAGGAAGCTGACCGATTCCAGCCGCTTTTCACCCTCTGCCCGCAATTCACTGACACCTTTCAGCAGTGGGACACCGGCCCGCTTCAATTCCCTCTGGAACATCAGGCCTTTGGTAAGGTAATGATGGGCTTTCAGCGCTCTGGGCAGGTGCGGTAGAGCGCGGATGACGTTGAAGGGAGGGGTCAGGTCGAGCAGAGCCTTGATCTTCACCCCGGCCCGGCAATACTGCCAGGCCAAGAGCAACAGCAAAGGACCAGATCCTGCCAGAACCACCTCGTCTTCCGGCACCAGCCCTGCGGACTTCAACAGAATCTGACCTGCACCCGCATACATGACGCCAGGTAATGTCCAGCCAGGAAAAGGTACGGGCCTTTCCATGGCGCCACCAGCCACCAGGACCTGTTCGGCCCTGATCGTCCTGGCCTGGCCGTCATGGGTCAGGCCGATTTCCCGCTGGGAATCCAGAGACCATACCTGGGTATTGGGAAAATAGTGCTTACAGTGGCGTCGAAAGTCTTCGAGCAACTGTCTGCCCCGAAGGTAGTCTTCCCCCAACACTTTGGCCTTGTGGCCGGTGACGTTCTCGATCGACCGGTAGATTTGTCCGCCGGGCCCGGGTTGTTCATCGAGCAGGGCGAAGTGGACATCATGTTCCGCCGCCAAACACGCCGCCGCCAACCCGGCAGGGCCGGCCCCGATGATGGCCAGCTGGTAATGCTTATCCATGCCCGATTTCCGGAAGCCCCGGCCCCACACCCTGCTGTACTTCGACGCGCATGTTGTCCCTCACCAGGGTGACGCAGGCTCTTTGATTGGCCTTGCCATCGATGACCATCAGGCATTCATAACATACCCCCATCATGCAAAAGGGGGCCCTTCTTGTGCCTGAAACGGGCGTGGTACGGGTGTAAGGCAGGCCACTGCCCAGGACTGCTGCCGCAACGGAAATGCCTTTGGGAACCTGGACGGACCGGCCATCGATGACGATGTCGACGGTCCCCTGGTCCGTGTCAAAAAGGGTGGTGAATTTCATCTATAACCTGATTTTGCTCTTGATGTCGGGATGCTCGAATATCATCGTCTTTTGCAGATC
>JALVSV010000347.1 GCA_027024125.1 Methylothermaceae bacterium
AAACATCAGACATCCACCGATCAGCAGTGCCTTGGGTTGGGACATCAGCTGGGTACCGATGTCGTTGCCCAGGTTGGTGGACTCCTCGGTGGTGACCCGTGTCACGATGATGCCAGCGGTGATGGAGATCAACAGGCCCGGAATCTGGGAGACGAGGCCATCGCCGATGGTGAGAATGGAGTAAGTGTTCAGGGCCTCGTCGGCACTCATGCCATGCTGCATGACCCCGATGGTGATTCCACCAAGAATGTTGACCACGATGATGATGAGTCCGGCAATGGCGTCTCCCTTGACGAATTTCATGGCCCCGTCCATGGATCCGTACAGCTGGCTTTCCTTCTCCACCAGCCCCCTTCGGCGACGTGCCTCCTCCATATCGATCAGGCCAGCTCGCATGTCGCCGTCGATGCTCATCTGTTTTCCCGGCATGGCGTCGAGAGAAAAACGCGCACTGACTTCGGCCACTCTTTCAGAACCTTTGGTGATCACCAGAAATTGGACGATGGTTATGATCAAAAAGATCACCGCACCAACGATCAGATTGCCAGCGACCACGAAATCCCCGAAGGCATAGATGATTTCACCCGCATCGGCCTGGAGCAGGATCAGCCGCGTGGTGCTGATGGAAAGGGCGAGCCTGAACAGAGTGGTGATCAGTAGCACCGAAGGAAACGCCGAAAAGGCAAGGGGAGAATCGATATAGACCGCCACCATCAGCAGGATGACGCCAGAAGCCATGTTTACGGCGATCAGTCCATCGATCATTTCCGTGGGGAGGGGAATGATCATCATGAAGATGATGGCGACCACCAGTACAGCCAACAGGATATCGTTGCGTGAGGTCAGCAACAGAAGCAGTCTTTGCAGCCGTTCGAGATTCATGGTTGCGGTCCCGGAAGATAACCGTCGAGTAACTTTCGGGCTTCCCCTTGTTTGCCCAATCCCCACAGGGCCCGTGCCTGCAACAGTCTGATTGGCGCGTGTTCCCTCCCCTGGCTGGTGGACGTCAGGTAGCGGTCACAGGTGTCCAACGCTTCCTGATATTGGTGTAGCTGAATCTGTGCCCATGCCAGCATTTTCAAGGTTTCCGGATCATCGGGCACCAGAGCGAGCAGCCCTTGCAACAGGGGAAGCGAACGTTGCGGATGATGGAACTCCAGCTGAATGTGAGCGAGCAACTTAACGAATTGTTGTTGATGGTCGTCGAGCATCAGGCTTGCAGCAGCAGGCTGCGGTAGGTGGACAGCAGGCCGCGTAGTTCGATTTCCCGGGTAAGTGCCTGATGCAATGCCCTGATTTCCGGTGGAGTATGACTGTCATCGGGAGGCAATGTATTGAGGCATTGCCGCAGGCGGTTTTCGTAGGCCAGGGGCGACAGCATCTCCTGATCGGAAATCCGGGGGCGGATGAAAGATAATATATGCTGCGTCAGTGATTCTGCGTGCCAAAGGGAATCCAGCCGTTTCGGCAAGGGTTCTCCGCGTGGTTTGAATCCTTGCGGTGGTGGTAGCGTTGTGGGTTCCCCGGAGGTCAGAACGTCTTCCAGACCAACGTCCGGGGCGTCCAACCGGTGTTTCAATGGATCCATCGGCATGTACCTCTAGACGATGTGGTGTTCGAATTCCAGCAGACACTCCAGTGCCCTTTCCAATTCCGGCAACGACTGCCGCATTGGATCCAGGCGGATTGCGAACACCAATGCGCCTTCCGGCGTCAGGGCACAATGAACGGGAAAGGGCAGTGATGACTCGTTTCCACAAAACCGCAGAGACCGATCGGCGACCTGGGGGTTGTGGGCTGCCCTTAGAGAACTGATCAGATAGATCAGCAGCGTTTCACCCGCGATCTCGAAGACGATTTTACCTCTGCCTGAAAAATCGAAGTGGATCGATCCTGTACCATCCCAACCGCTGAAGGGCATGCCCAGGGATCGGGCAAGCGCTTCAACCAGTTCGGTATTGACCATTCTTCACTCCTCCTCAATAACGTTGTCCAGGGCCTGTTGCAGTGTGGCGAGCAGTTTGCCGCGTTGTTCCGTTGTATCGTAGAAGCGTAACGGTACCTGGCGCACCAGGCTGGTGAATTCACGGAGAAAATAAATACGATTTTCCACGTTGGACATCCCGGCTCGCAGAGCCACCGCAACGACCTGGTCGGGTTGTAACCACTGTTGTTGTTTCAGTTGAACCAGATCGTGCAGAAGGGACTGGGTATCGTAGCCCGGTTTCAAACCGCGTGCCCTGACCCGGTCGAGCAGTTGGTTTCCCGAGTCCAGAAGGGTGGAGAGGGTCTCCAGTCGGACAATGTCATCAAGCACGGTCCTGAGCTTGGTCCTGTCAATGGATGCGCCGTCCGACTCCAGATCGGCGCCAAGGGCGGCAAGCAGGAAACGGATCCCTTCGGTCAGGCCCGCAGAACCATACTTTTCATGCAATAGTTGGTACAGTTTTTCCAGGGATGGCGGTTGCAGAACGAGATCACGGTAATCGGCGCGAAGTTTCTGCAGATCGCCCAGTGCAGGGGAAGCATGTTTTGCCGCCAGGGCTGAGACGTTCATGCCTGCACGGACCTCCACTCCCTCCCTGTCGATCAATATGCGGGCGGCATCTTCCATGACCTGTCCCAGACCGGGATCATGGTTGGCCGTTTGTTGAGCCAGCAGAGTCAGGGCGCCATATTGTAACGAAGGGTCATCGAAAAGACGTTCGGCTTCCTGGAGAGCGTGGTGAGCATCCCGTTGAGGTAGTTGCCGCAGTCGTTCTCTGAGGCGTGAAAGCTTTCCAGCATCGAGGTCGGGCAGCTTGCGTTGCATTTGCTGCTGGGCCTGCATTTCCTCGACCTTGCCGATGCGTTCGATCAGTCGGCTTTGGCCCCCTCCGGCTTGGATTTCTCTCCTGGCCAGGCTCTTTTCCCTCTCTTCGGCGATACTGAAAGTCAGTTCCTCGGCCGCATCTTCGATCAGTGATGTTGGACTGAGACTGAGGCTGACTCGTCCACCCTGGTATTTCCCTTCCATAAGGGTGGCTGGGGCCGATTTTCCAGGCGCAGGATCCATGCCCCGGGTTGGAGTGAGTCTGGTGTCGAATTGAGTCATGGTGATTGAACAATATCCTTGGCGTTTATGCACCGTCTGTCATCAAGGCTATGCTATATGTAACACTTGTCAACCAGGAGTTGCATCAATCATGACTGAGATCGGCCAGGTCTTCGAACAGGAAGTGGTCATCCTCACCCCCGGTGGCCGGTTGGATGCAGATACCGCGCCTGCGTTGGAAGCGCGGTTGGCGACCGTGGAGGAAGCAAAAGCGGTTATTCTCGATCTGGGGGCGACAGACTATGTCAGCAGTGCGGGCCTGAGAGTGATCCTGGCCGCGGCCAAGCGCAACATGGGGGTTGGCCGTCCCTTTCTGCTGTGCCGGCTGACGCCATCGGTGTCCGAGGTGTTCCGCCTGACCGGGTT
Source organism: Methylothermaceae bacterium (assembly GCA_027024125.1). Taxonomy (GTDB): domain Bacteria; phylum Pseudomonadota; class Gammaproteobacteria; order Methylococcales; family Methylothermaceae; genus Methylohalobius. The sequence continues at coordinate 3,461 of JALVSV010000347.1, forward strand.
CCATCATATTTTGGATATCCAGCCTGATGTGGACGCGGCCATGAACCATATCGCGCCCGATACATGAGCCGGCTGGCCTATATCACGGAACTGCTGGCCGATGCGGTGGAGGAAACGCGTCTCATCGAAGTCCGGGGAAAAGTCAGGGAAGTGGTCGGAACCCTAATCAAGGCGACGGTCCCCCAAGTGAAGATCGGTGAATTATGCCTGTTGAGCAATCCGGGTGAAACCTTCCGTTTGCCAGCCGAAGTGGTGGGACTTTCCGGAGACACCGCGCTGCTGACACCCCTGGGGGAGATGATTGGAATTTCCTCGGGAACTGAAGTGATTGCTACTGGCGCCAGCCACCGGGTCGGTGTCGGTGCGGGGTTGCTTGGGCGCGTGCTCAATGGCATGGGCCAGCCGATCGATACTGAAGCCAAGGGAAAACTGGCGGTCGAGCGGTATTATCCGGTGTATGCCGATCCCCCTGACCCTCTGTCGCGCCGCCTGATCGACCGCCCCTTGTCATTGGGTGTGCGGGCCATTGATG
>JALVSV010000348.1 GCA_027024125.1 Methylothermaceae bacterium
GTCTAGCGCTGTGAGTTTTGAGGTTGAGTGGCAAATGATGTTAGACCCTGGATTTACTTGGAGTCAGGCGTGTCGATGCTTGACACATGTTTTCACCTACTGCTATAAATAGCGGGTATTCGTACGGTGGGTAAAATCAGGATTCTGGGCTACCGGAGCTTCCAGGACCTTTCTCTGAGCCAGCAATTCATTTAGGGGGATTCATATGAATAAATCACAGTTGATCGATGCCATTGCCGACAAGGCCAACCTAACCAAAGCAGACGCCGCCCGGGCCTTGGATGCTTTCATCGATAGCGTCACCGAAGCCTTGAAAAATGGTGACAACATCACTTTGATCGGTTTTGGCACATTTACCGTCAAGGAACGCCAGGAACGCCAGGGACGCAACCCCCGCACAGGCGAGCCGATGACTATCAAGGCAGCAAAAATTCCCGCCTTCAAGGCTGGCAAAACACTGAAGGATGCAGTACAATAGCCAACTCAGTTTAGGGGGTGCTTAGCTCAGCTGGGAGAGCATCGCCCTTACAAGGCGAGGGTCGCAGGTTCAATCCCTGCAGCACCCACCATATCAGGAGTGGTAGTTCAGTTGGTTAGAATACCGGCCTGTCACGCCGGGGGTCGCGGGTTCGAGTCCCGTCCACTCCGCCAATTTAACAGACCCCGCATGTGCGGGGTTTTTTGTGCCCGCAAATCAACGGAAGAAAGCAGCAATGTTGCAGACAATTAGAGATCGAGCCCAAGGAATCTTTGCCTGGATCATCCTTATCCTGATTATCGTTCCCTTTGCGCTTTGGGGCATCCAGAATTACTTCGATACCGGTACCGAGAAGCCGATCGCGGTCGTCGGGGATCGGGAATTCTTCGAAAACGACCTGATCAGACTCTATGAGACCCAATACGCTCAATTACTGGAGCAGGGGTATAGTGAAGATGCCCTGAAAAAAATGGCTCTGGATCGCCTGATCAATGAGGAGATATTGCTGCAGACGGCCATTGACAAGGACATGGCAATCAGCGAAACCCAGGTGGCCGAATTCATCCGCACCCTGCCCTTCTTTCAGACTGAAGGTCATTTCGATGAAGAAAAGTACAAAAGCCTCCTTGCGTCCCAAGGGCTCACCTCATCCCAATTCGTGGCCCAGATACAACGCTCGCTGCTACTCGAGCAGCTTCGTCGGGGTCTCACCGATTCCTCATTCGCCAGCACCCAGGAAGCGGAAAGATATTACAAACTGCTCGAGCAACACCGTGAAGTCACCTATCTGATCCTTCCGTTAGAAGAAAATGGCATCCAGGTCAGCGACCAGGAGGTTCGGGCTTACTATGAAGGCCATCAGAATCAGTTCCAAACCCCGGAAAAGGTCTCGATTGAATACGTCATGATTTCCGTAGACCAGATCGCCAAGACCATCGAGCCTTCCGAAGAAGAAGTCAGACAATATTACGAAGAACAGAAACCTGCATTCACCACACCTGAGCGACGTCACATTCGCCATATTCTGATCACCGTGTCTCCCAAGGCCACAGCGGAACAAAAACGGCAAGCGCTGGAAAAGGCCAAACAGATCAGACAACAACTTCTGCAAGGTGCGGATTTTGCCAAGCTGGCCAGACAATTCTCCGACGACCCCGGTTCCAAGACCAAGGGGGGAGATCTTGGTATGGTTGGTCGTGGTGTCATGGAAAAGAGCTTCGAACAAGTCGCTTTCGATCTGCCCCTGAATGAAATCTCCGAACCGGTGGAAACCCCCTTCGGCTATCACATCATCCAGGTCACCGAAATCAAACCCGAACAGGTCAAACCTTTCGAGAAAGTGAAGGATCAGATCGTTCAGACCCTACGCAGACAGGAAGCCGAAAACAGACTATACGAATTGAGCGAACAACTGGCTCAACACGCCTACGAAAATCCCCAATCCCTGGAGCCCGTAGCCGAAGCTCTGGGTCTGAAGATACAACGAACCGGCCTGTTCACCCGTGAGCAAGGCGAAGGCGTTGCTGCCAACCCCAAGGTTCGGGAAGCCGCTTTCAGCGAGGAAGTGCTGTCTGGCAATAATAGCGAACCTATCGATCTCGATGACGGCTCTGTCGTAGTGATTCGGGTGAAAGACCACCTCCCTTCCCAGATTCGCCCATTGGCTGAGGTTGAAGAAGAAATCACCGCAATCCTGAAAAGCCAGAAAGCGCGCCAACAGCTGGAGGTCAAGGCGAAAGCCTTGCTCGCAGAACTCGATCAGGGAGTGAAAATCGATCAGATTGCCAGGAAAATCGGGCTAGAGGCCAAAACAGCCGATCTGACCCGCACCTCACAGGAACTCCAGGAACTCGCCAATGCCGTCTTCAGAGCTCCGAAACCGGAGAGTGGAAAAGCGGTAAATCTGACCGTTCCATTACCTGACGGCAGTCAGGCATTGGTTCAGGTCTCGAAGGTCGTAGAGGGTGAGTATGCTGCCCTCAAACCCGAAGAACGTGAGCAGCTGAAAACCGCCATTACCCGTCTGTTTGGCAGCCTCACGTTCAAGGAATACCTTGCCCAGTTACGCAGCCAGGCAAAAGTCAAAGTGAACTGGCCACCTTCGGAATGACCTTTCGATACCATCCAACTCACAGAGAGTGTCCATCCACTCTCTGTGAGTTCATGGACTAACCAAACAACTCTTTCAGCCGGCTTCCAGGATCCTTGGCGCGCATCAAGGATTCTCCCACCAGAAAGGTGTGGACACCATTGGCCCGCATCCGCTCAACATCGTTGTGGGTATGTATTCCGCTTTCGGTAACCACCAGGCGACCTTCAGGAACCAAAGGCAACAAGTTGAGGGTGTTTTCCAATGAAGTCTCAAAAGTTCGAAGGTTCCGATTATTGATGCCCAGGATGCCGCCTTCCAGGCACAGAGCCCTTTCCAATTCTCTGGCATCGTGGATCTCCACCAGCACACTCATGGATAGCTCCTGTGCCAGTTGAAACAGGTCTCGCATCAGGGAATCTTCCAAAGCCGCCACGATCAGCAGAATGGCATCGGCCTGAATGGCACGGGCCTCGTAGATCTGGTAGGGATCGATGAAGAAGTCCTTGCGCAGTGTGGGAAGCCCGGCAATCTCCTTGGCCATTTGCAGGTAGGCTTCAGAACCCTGAAAATAGGTCTTGTCCGTCAGCACCGACAGACAGGCCGCCCCACCTTTGGCATAACTGTGGGCGATTTGCCTTGGATCGAAATGCTCACAGATGACGCCTTTGCTTGGCGAGGCTTTTTTGATCTCGGCAATCACTGCAGGCTGGCCCGCTGCCACACGCTTTGCCAACGCGTCTTTGAAATCGAGGGGAGCCGGCTGCGACTCGGCTATTTCCCTGACATCAGCCAAAGGAAAACGGTGACCGCGCTTTGCCACTTCTTCCTGTTTGGTGGCCAGGATCTTCTGCAAAATATCGTTCATTGCGATTGACTCCATTCGATCAGGGCATTGAGTTTCTCCATAGCGGCACCGATGGCGATCACGTCCTGAGCTTTTTCTACCCCTTCCATCAAGCTATCGGTCAGGTCAGCTGCATAAATTGCCGCACCAGCATTGAGAGCGACAATGTCGGCAGCAGCCCCGGGCGACCCTTCGAGCACAGAACGCATCATGTTCAAACTATCCTCCACCGTTTCCACCCGGATAGATTCCAACGGTTTAGGATCCATCCCGAATTGGGTAGGCTCGATCGTATAGGAACGTACCAGCCCTCCCGCCAACTCTGCCACTTGGGTGGGAGAGGCAAGACTGATCTCGTCCAACCCATCCTGTGCGTGTACCACCAGCACATGATGACTGCCCAGCTGTTGCAGCGCCCACGCCAAAGGTTCCACATAGCGACCATCGAACACCCCAAGCAACTGATGAGGGGCATCGGCGGGGTTGAGTAACGGCCCAAGCAGGTTGAACAGGGTCCGCACACCCAACTCACGCCTCACTGTAGCCACGTGTTTCAGGGCTCCGTGATAC
>JALVSV010000349.1 GCA_027024125.1 Methylothermaceae bacterium
CTGCTGAGAATGGGACCTGTCAACGCTACCATCATCAAGCACAAGCTCGGAATTCTGAGAGGCTATCTGTTGCAGGAAGCCAAACAGCCTGTCCAGCAACCAGATATGCCACTGCCCTGATCTAACTGGTGTTTTTGGGTTAGATTTCGGTATGATTGAGCCAAGTGTCATGCTTGTTGCAGACACTAAGTACATGGATACGGCCTCGAAAACTCCCCAACTGGAATTCTGACAGCGGCACCTGATCCTTTTGTGGATCGAACATCTTTTCCGCGATGAACCGGTAGTCCTGGTCCAAGACCACATGCTTGACGATATAGTGCTCGAAACCGCGCATTTCATGGGCTGTCATGACCTTCAGCCGAATGCCATCGGCCGTCTTGGAGATCTCAAGTTGGGGTAGGTGACCACCCACCTTTCCGGACCAGCGACCGGGATTTTTCTTCGTGTAGAAAACCCCTCCCGCCATTTTCTCGCAATTGCTGGCCGCTGAAGCGATTCTGGGCGCTATGAGGGCCGATACTGAACCTGCGCTCAACCATGCTACAAAATTCCTGCGATGCATATCCTGTCCTGCTTGTGTTCAATAAGCTCATAGGCATGATATAGAATTCCATATGGATTGGATACCCTGGTGACCTGACGTCCCAGGACCACGTCATTTAAACACGTAAAGGACTGATTGAAGGGGCGGGTGGTCTGCTTCGAAAAACGCCGTGAATACCTCCTTGTAGGCTCCACGCCGGCCTCCCTGCCGGCGAGGCTTTCGAAGCAGACCACCTGTCCCGGCTTGAATAGATGACGGAGCCCTGCCTGACGTCCAAATTTGGAAGCTTCTGCCCTTGCATGCCCTCTGCGGAGGTTTGAATTCCATTCCAGAACGGGATGAATAAGGCCATTGATCGGGCGGGTCCAAACCCGCCCGATCCAAAAGGGGGGCTTAGCGAAAGATATCGTCTCCGATGGCCTCGCTGAGCGCCTGATCCACCGTTTCAAGCCATACAAAACGCAATTTCTCCCGGGCCTCTTCGGGAATCTCTTCCCATTCCTTGCGGTTGCGTGCCGGCAGCATCACCGTGTCGAGGCCGGCCTGCAATGCAGCCAGCACCTTTTCCTTGATACCGCCAACTGGCAGCACCAGGCCGCGCAGGCTGATTTCCCCGGTCATGGCCACATTGGGACGGACCGGACGATTGGTGAACAAGGACACCAAAGCTACAAAGATGGCCACTCCGGCACTGGGGCCATCCTTGGGGGTGGCCCCGGCAGGAACGTGGACGTGGATGTCACATTCGCTGAACACCTTGGGATCGATGTCCAATTTGTCGCACCTTGCCTTGAGCAGGGTGAGAGCGGCCTGGGCGCTTTCCTTCATCACGTCTCCCAGGTGTCCGGTGAGAATCAATTTGCCGTTGCCTGGGGTCTTGGTAGCCTCGATGAACAGTATATCCCCACCTACCGGTGTCCAGGCAAGGCCTGTCGCCACCCCTGGGATGCTGGTCCGCATCGCCACTTCGCTTTCGTAGCGGGGAGGACCCAGGATCTTTCCGATGTCGTCGCTGTCTAGACGGATCCTTTCGGCTTTGCCTTCGGCGATTTGCACCGCGGCCCAACGGAACAGCGAACCGATCTCCCGCTCCAGGTTGCGCACACCTGCTTCACGGGTGTATTGATGGATCACGGTCATCAGGGCATCGTCGCTGATCTCGCACTGTTCTTCGCTGAGTCCACACGCCTCCAGTTGGCGTTTGACCAGATAGCGGCGGGCGATCTGGAGCTTGTCGGTATCGGTATATCCGGGGATCTCGATGATCTCCATCCGGTCACGCAATGGCCCAGGGATGGTATCGAGCACATTGGCGGTACAGATGAACATCACCTTGCTCAAATCGAAGGGAACCCCAAGGTAATTGTCGACAAAATTGACGTTTTGCTCAGGATCGAGGACCTCCAGCAATGCGGAGGCTGGATCTCCATGGAAGGCGCCGGCACCGAGTTTGTCGATCTCGTCGAGCATCATCACGCAGTTGTTGGAACCCGCCTTGCGGATAGCCTGGATGATCTTGCCCGGCATGGCACCAATGTATGTTCTTCGGTGTCCTCGGATCTCGGCTTCATCGTGAAGACCGCCGAGGGCCACACGCACGAACTTGCGCCCGGTCGCCTTGGCGATGGATTGACCCAGCGAGGTCTTACCGACGCCAGGAGGGCCGACGAAACATAGGATGGGTCCTTTGCCACTGGGGTTGAGCTTGCGAACCGCAAGATATTCCAGAATGCGGCGCTTGACCTTTTCCAGGTCGTGATGATCGTCGTCAAGTATTTGTCTGGCGGCTGCAATATCAAGTTTTTCTTCCGTGGCTTTGGACCAGGGCAGTTCCGTCAGCCATTCCAGGTAAGTGCGCAGCATGCCGTATTCGGCCTGAGCCTCGTGCATCCTCTCCAGGCGTTTGAGTTCCTTGAGGGCATGTTCTTTCACCTCTTCGGGCATGCCAGCCTCTTCGATGGCGTTACGGAGTTCCTCGATTTCTTCGGCCTGTTCCTCACCTTCGCCAAGTTCCTGCTGGATGGTCTTCAGTTGTTCGCGCAGCAGATATTCACGTTGACGTTCGTCCATGCTTTTCTTGGTGCGTTCGCTGATTTCTTTGGACAGGCGCAGCACCTCGAGACGATGGTTGACGTGCTCCAATAAACGATCCAGGCGAGTGGTGACGTCTGTCGTTTCCAGGAGCTTTTGTTTTTCCGCCGGCTCGATGTCGATGAAGGCGGCGATCATATCGGCCAACATGCTGGGCGAAGTGATCTGCTGTACCGCGTTTACCAGTTCGGACGGCGCCTGAGGCATCAGTTCCAGGAGTTCACCGATCAGTGCTTTGAGCTGGAGCATCCGGGCCTCACCTTCGGTGGTTTGAACTTCCTCCTCGGTGATGACCTCGATTTCTGCCACCAGGAAGGGATAGCCCTCCAGAAATTCCTTCACCTGGAAACGCTGCTCACCCTGGCAGACGATATGGTGAGTCTCGTCCTGGCCGGTGACGTAGCGCAGGATGGTGGCGGTGGTGCCGATCGTGTAAAGATCACTTGGCATCGGGTTGTCGATGGCCGGATCCTTCTGCAACAGCAGGCCTACCGGACGTTCTTCTTTGAGTGCCTGCTGGGCGGCGGCGATAGAGCGGTCACGGCCAATACTCAGGGGTATGATCACACCAGGAAAAAGAACCACGTTCCGTACCGGAATGATGGGGACGGCGTTTTCCGGCAGTTTGAATTCTGGTTCTTGTTCGGTCGATTGAGTTTGCAATTCTGTCATGGTCAGGTCCCTTGTTCCTTATCTTCGTTTGCGAAATATCAATGCCAGGCAGCCATGCCGATGCCTGGATTCGAGCAGTTCGTAGCGGCCGGGTGGTAGATGGATGCGGCGTTCGAAACGTCCATAGGGAATCTCAAGCCGGTGGATTCGGGTCGTGGCCGGTTCAATGGGTGGAGGACGATCACCTGCGATCCTCAGCATTCCGGCCTCCAGGTGTATTTCGACCTTGTCCAGGGAAACGCCGGGCAAAACCACTGTGATCTGCAACTGGTCGTAGGTTTCCACGATATCAACCGGGGGTTCCCAGGAAGGCAGCCTGGGCCGGGAATGGCGAACAAAAAAACGCATACGGCTCAAACGCTCGGTTTTTTCCAGCATTTCGATGGCTTGAAGCCACATCCATTCGAGTGGATCGTCACGTTGCATTAAGCTCCCTCTTACCTGATGAGTTTCTTGTAGGTTGCCTGAGTCAGAATCATTTTGCCATGAGTGTCGGCTCCCGAAGGCAGTGGTCTGGTGGGTGTTTCGATCCAACTTACGATGTCGTGCCAGTAACGATGAGCTTCCAAATCGCGCAGCAACATATGGTAACCCTGATCATACCAGGCCAGTCTTACCCTTTTCCGATCCGTTTGGCCCAGGAAACGGAGAGTCGGCGCC
>JALVSV010000350.1 GCA_027024125.1 Methylothermaceae bacterium
CCTTTCAACGTAGTAGGGAATGGTTTCTGCGAACTTGTCCACGAACTCAGGCCTCTCCGGCCTTGGACCAACAAAACTCATGTCCCCTTTGAGCACGTTCCACAACTGGGGTAGCTCATCGATACGGGTCTTGCGGATGAAACGGCCAACTTTGGTCACCCTGTCATCATTGGCAACCGCCATCCTGGCCCCATGGAGTTCCGCATCTGGCCTCATGCTTCGAAACTTGATCACCTCAAAAGTCCGCCAATCCGCCCCTACCCTGGTCTGACGGTACAAAATTGGATGTCTCCCCCTGCATTCGGCCAGGATTGCCAGGGCCGTTATCAGCATGACCGGCCAGGCCACTGAAAGCAAAAACAGGCTGGCAGCGATGTCGAACATGCGTTTAAACAATATCCCGCTTTTCATTCGAAACCCATCGGAAAAAACCAGCCAACTTGGATGCAGGCAGTCAATTTTGACGATACCTGCTTCCCTTTCAAAAAAAGTCAGCAAATCAATAACATCAAAACCACTCATCTTACAATCGAGAATTTCATCCACCGGAAAACCTTGACGGCGGTCATCGAGCGCCACCACGATCTCATCGATGTCTTTCTCATCCGCAAACTGGTTGATAGGCTGTTCCATGATGAGAGTACGGTCAGCCGGAACAATGCAAGGATCACTCCCCATGGGCACAAAACCTACGAATGTCAGGTTTCCATAAGGCAACCGCTCTGCGAACTCCAGGATCCTTTGGGCATTGTTGCCAGATCCGAGCACCAGCACCCTTCGATTCAGTTGCTGATTATCCATGCCTCGTAAAAAAAACACTCGGACGGCCACCGTCATCAGCAGGGATGACAACAAGGCAAAACCAAAAATCCCTCTACCGACGAACAGATCCGGCAATGCATAAAAAAACAGGCTCATCACCAGGGTAGCCAGTAAAAAACTGGTCACCAACCGCAACAACAAATCGGAAATTGACCGCTGGGACGAACGTCGGTACAGTCCTGCGCTGATGTTGCAAATTGTCACGGTGAAAGCGAAAAACCACGCGGTAGGCCACCATTCGGAATTTGTCACCCAGTCATCCAGCTGTAGGAAACGCAGTTGCCCTCCTATGAAGATGGCTGAGAGATAGAACACAAACTCCAGAAACAACAGGCCCAGATAAGCGGTAGAGATGTAATGGCGGAAAATGCGGATTGTAGGCATTGAAGCTAATCTTTTTGTCATGTGCGGCTTGAACTCATTAAGATCCCCATTAGAAGCGGTACATCGTAACAAAATGCCTACCCGGTCAGTATGGAAGAATTTTTCCCGGAGGAAACCAACCATGACGCCATGGAGTCTGTCTCCCATTCGGCAAAATTCCAGTACAATGCTCCTGGTAGCGACTGGGCCGATAGAATTCTTCCCGATTTGAGCAAGAAGGTACAACTGACTGCCAGGTTCGCCGTCATTTCATTGTTGTTGGGTACCTGACACCCTTAAATCATAGCGTGTCATGGACTAAGCTTGGTTTTATAACTGTTTGCCATCAATTTCATCCGGATGAGGAGCCCCTATGCTGTCATTGGAAAACGCTAGAATCGCAGTCGTTGGATTGGGCTATGTCGGTCTGCCGCTGGCAGTCGAGTTTGGCCGGCGCTATCCGACCATGGGTTTTGATATCAACGCTAATAGGATAGCCGAACTCAGACAGGGATTTGACCGCTCCTTGGAAGTCGAGGCCGAAAAGTTGGCCCTTGCAGATCAATTGTCCTACACCTCCCAGCCTGCCGATCTGGCCCAATGCAATGTCTATGTCATCACAGTCCCCACGCCCATTGACAAGAACAAACGCCCGGACCTGAGTCCGCTGATTTCCGCCAGCAAATGCGTTGGCAATACCCTCAAACGGGGAGACGTGGTCATCTATGAATCCACAGTCTACCCAGGCGCCACGGAAGAGGTTTGTATCCCTGTTTTGGAACAGGAATCCGGCCTAAGCTATAACCTGGATTTTTTCGCTGGCTATAGCCCGGAAAGAATCAACCCGGGAGACAAATCACACCGGGTCACCAACATCGTCAAGGTCACCTCGGGTTCAACACTGGAAGCGGCAGATTTCATCGATTCACTCTATGATAGCGTGATCGAGGCAGGAACTCACAAGGCCAGCAGTATCAAAGTGGCAGAAGCCGCCAAAGTCATCGAAAACACTCAAAGAGACGTCAACATCGCCCTGATCAACGAGCTTGCAGTGCTGTTCCACCGCCTGGGACTGGATACCCAGGAAGTCCTGGAAGCTGCAGGCAGTAAATGGAATTTTCTGCCCTTTCGTCCCGGCCTGGTGGGCGGACACTGTATTGGTGTCGATCCGTATTATCTGACCCACAAGGCCCAGGAAGCAGGTCATCATCCCGAGATCATCCTCGCCGGTCGCAGAATCAACGACTCCATGGGGGAATACGTGGTGGCGCGCGTGGTGAAACTCATGAACCAACGCCGAATTCACGTCTGTCACTCCAACATTCTGATTCTCGGTGTGACCTTCAAGGAAAACTGCCCCGACATTCGTAACACCCGGGTCATCGACATGATTCACGAACTGCAGACCTATCACGCAAACGTGGATGTCTACGATCCCTGGGCCCATGGAGATGAGGCAAAAGAGGAATTGGGGCTGGAACTCATCGCTGACCCACAGCAGGGGCGATATGACGCCATCATCATCGCCACAGGTCACGACCAGTTCAGGGAAATGGGGGCACATGGCATTCGCACCCTCGGCACCTCCAATGCGGTCCTGTTTGATGTCAAGGGAATCTTGCCCAAAGAAGCTGTGGATGGACGCTTATGAAGATTCTGGTGACAGGTACCGCAGGGTTCATTGGATCGGCATTGGCTCATAAGTTGCTCGACCGTGGGGACCAGGTCATTGGTATCGACAACGTCAACGATTACTATGACGTGAATCTCAAGGAAGCCCGGCTGGCCCGCCTCAAGATCCGCAAGGGCTTCACTGAGATTCGTGCCAGCCTGGAAGATCGAAGACGGATCGAAGAAGCTTTCGCCCAATACAATCCTCAGAGAGTCGTGAATCTGGCCGCTCAGGCAGGCGTGCGGTATTCGTTGGAGAACCCCCATGCCTACATTGACGCCAATTTGGTGGGGTTCTGCAATATCCTTGAAGCCTGCCGCCATCACCAGGTGGAACATCTGGTCTATGCCTCCTCGAGTTCAGTCTATGGCGCCAACACTCAAATGCCTTTTTCCGTCCACCACAACGTCGATCACCCGGTCAGTCTCTATGCCGCTACCAAGAAAGCCAACGAACTGATGGCTCACACCTACAGCCATCTCTACGGACTCCCCACGACCGGACTCAGATTTTTCACCGTCTATGGTCCCTGGGGTCGGCCGGACATGGCCCTGTTTCTATTCACCCGCAATATTCTGGAAGGAAAGCCCATCGACGTCTTCAACCACGGAAAGCATCAACGGGATTTCACTTACATCGATGATATCGTGGAAGGCGTGACCAGATGCATCGAACGAATCGCCTCTCCAAACCCCCGCTGGGATGGTGACCTGCCGGATCCGGGATCCAGTAAAGCACCATACCGTCTTTACAATATCGGCAGCCACAACCCGGTCCAGCTGATGGAATTCATCGAAGTCCTGGAAAATACCCTGGGGATGAAAGCCGAAAAGAACTTCCTTCCCATGCAGCAGGGAGATGTACCCGCTACCTATGCCGATGTGGACGATCTGATCCGCGATACCGGTTATGCGCCCAATACCTCGATTGAGGAAGGAATAGCAAACTTCGTCAGCTGGTACAAAGACTATTACCATATCCAATGAGCGAAGCACCCCTTCTGGGTTTTGCCGCCTTTAGTGGCACCGGTAAGACCACTTTACTGGTCAGGCTCATTCCTCTGCTCAGAGAGCAGGGAAAAAAAGTGGGTTTGATCAAACACGCCCATCA
>JALVSV010000351.1 GCA_027024125.1 Methylothermaceae bacterium
AACCGTTTTTGCATCGACGCCCAAATTGCGGGCCAATTGGGAGGCATTAAGTTGACCACCTTGCTGGTAGGCCAGCATGGTCCAAAAACGGCGCAATGTTTCAGCCGGAATTCGAGGACCGAATTGTGGGATATCACGCTCAAGGTAGGTTCGGATAAAATCCCGACGCCAACGCAGGCTAGCTGTATCGCTTTGTGCCAGAAAGCTTTCAGGAAAACCTCCGCGTACCCATAGACGATTCAGATCCTCTGTTCGATGTGTCGTTTCCAGTATATCGAAAGGCCCCAATTCTAAAAAACTGATCCGTCCTGCCAAGGTTTCCCCGGACTGACGCAACAGATCCAATGACGCAGAGCCCAATAACAAGTAAAGCGCATTACATAGTCCCTGACGTCTGGCCTGATCGATCAAACCACGTAATACTGGCAACAAAGCCGGCAAGCGATGGATTTCATCCAGGATGGCCAGTTGCCCTAATTTCCCACGGAGATAAAGCAAAGGATCAGACAACTTGGCCAAATCTTCCGGAGATTCCAGGTCCAGGTAAATCGCAGACTTCTGCCGAGCGACTTCCATCGCCAAGGTAGTCTTTCCCACTTGCCGGGGGCCCAATAAGGCAACAACGGGCGTTTCTTCCAGACTTTGCATGAGTTCTGGATAAAGGCGGCGCTTGATCATCTTTGTAATTTAGGAAGTTCATTCCTAAAATACAAGGATAAATCCTTCCTAAGTGGATCGGCCAAGCAGGAAAACATACTCTGCTCATGACCTCCAGAGTCGCCACCGCAGCCCGGATGCTCTCCGGGGCCAAAACGGAACCTGATACCAGGATCAGGAGCCGTGACACTGTAGGGTTCCAGTCACGGGCTGGAAAACATATTCCGGAAATCGTGACCGGAGTTTCCATCAGCGTGACTGCAGCTGGCTATATTGACCGCCACAGGCAGCTTCTCTTCAATAGTGATAGCGGCAGGAAATAATAGTCAGGCGGTTTTCATCCACCACATATACCAGACGGTTGGTATCGTCGATTCGGCGGGACCAAAACCCGGCCAGATTCTCCTTCAGCGGCTCCGGCCTGCCGATGCCTTCAAAGGGATGGCGCATGGTATCGCTGATGAGTTTATTGATGCGCTTCAGTTTCTTCCGGTCCTGCCCCTGCCAATAACGGTAATCCTCCCAGGCAACACGGGTCCAGACCAGCAGATCAATCATCGGCTAAGCCATGCTCCTCTGTTTTACCAGCCCGGTATTGCTTGATAGACTCGGTAAGGTGGGCGGCATTGGCTGGGCTTTTCAGTAAATGCACCGTCTCCATCAGGCTGTTGAATTGCTCAAGGGACATGACGACGGCATCTTCAGCATCACGGCGCGTAATAATGGTGTAATCAGCATCATTGACCACCTGATCCAAAACGCTTTTCAAATGATTTCTGGCATCCGAGAAATTGATGACTTTCATGGAGGGCGCCTTGTTTGTACAACTATTAAGACAAGTATAACTTGTCTTAGTAATTGTTCAAGTTCAAGGTTTTTTTCCTGACAGCGTGCGAACCTGCATTTGGCCTGTATCCAACAGGGTGGAGACAGAGGTATTGGGGTGGTTAAGACCCCCTCTCCTTGAAGCCATTTCCTTTCAGACAGTCCTCATTAAGCCGGAAGTTTCAGTGCGCCATGGAAAGGAGCACTGAAACGTTCGGGCTAAGACAGCTCCAGATCACCGTGCAAAGGTACGTCCGAGGCATCAAACTTGAAGAGCGCTCCTGATTCAACCCCCAACCAAGGGGAAGGCCCCAGGTTCGAAGCCTGGTCGGGGCGCCAACATTCAATCATAAAAGGACACCCGCGGTTTTCCCTCTTCCCTGATAAATCCACGGTACATACCCGGAGTATTGAACTCCATCATGATATTTCCCTGCCGGTCCAATCCGATGACACCCCCGCTGCCGCCGATCTTTTTCAAGTGTTTTCCAATCACTTCCCGGGCTGCATCAACCAGAGACTGTCCCCGATATTTCATTCTGGCCGCAATGTCATAGGCCACCACATTGCGGATGAAATATTCGCCGTGTCCCGTGGCGGAAATTCCACAGGTATCATTGTCGGCATAGGTCCCTGCCCCGATGACGGCAGAGTCCCCTACCCGGCCATATCTCTTGCCCACAGTGCCGCCAGTAGAGGTCCCTGCGGCAATGTTGCCTAAGCGGTCGAGCGCCACTGCCCCCACCGTACCCAGCTTGTCATCCCCAAAGAAGGGTGAATCAGGCAATATCGGTGCCTGGTTCTTTGACGTTTTGTCAGGATTTGCCCGAAGTTTCCGTAGTCTCTCCAGCTGCCTCTGGGTATGAAAGTATTCAGGTACCACCATGGCCAGCCCTTCATTGCGGGCAAATTCCTCCGCTCCATTGGCAATCAGCATCACGTAGGAGGAATGGGTCATGATCCGGTGCGCTGCAACAATGGGATTTTTGATGGTCTTCACCCCGGCCACCGCACCTGCCAACCCTGTCCTCCCATCCATCAATGACGCATCCAGTTCGACTGTTCCGTTATGGGTGAATACCGCGCCTTTCCCCGCATTGAACCAGGGAGAATCCTCCATCACTTTGATGGCTGCGACCACAGCTTCCACACTGCTACCGCCCGAACTCAAGACCCGATATCCTTCTTTCAGGGCCTGTTCGAGCCCTGAACGGTATCTCATTTCCAGTTCCGGGGTCATGTTATCCCTGGTGATGTTACCTGCCCCCCCGTGAATCACCAGGGTCAATGGAAACCGGTTGGATCGATCGGCCACGGGTCTCATACCTTTACCTCCTTCTTCCGTCGAAGGGCCACAGGAAGACAGAACCACCATAAACATCCCAACCCACAAGACTCCGATACTTCTATGGAAAATAGTCAACACACTGCCCTCCTCCTGCAATTACCTCTTCAGCCATTGTATTTGTTAAACTAATCCTACGCATTAGGACTTCCGGCCTGGAAAGGATCAAACCAGTCATGACACAGCTGGGGGAACCTTCTCAGGAAAGGCCTATCTAATGTCAGGTACCGAGGGGGCGATCTGGCTTCGACGCGGATCGCGAAACCTACAGGTGCATGCCGAGGTGCAGTGACCTCGTAAAACACATTGCAAACTTATAGTTGCCAACGACGACAACTACGCACTCGCTGCTTAAAACCCAGTAGGGTGCCATCCGACCGGAGCCGTGCTTGTGCGTCCGGGCTTCGGGTGTCATATCTCACAAGCTCGCGGAAAAGCGCGTCCGGCGTGGATCCGTTAAACACTTTTCCGGACTCGCCGTTTGTTTTCCCCGCCGTTCGGGTAGCAAACGGTTAAAACAATAGAACGGATAAGCATGTAGAGCCTGAGGCGGAGGATTCGCGGACGGGGGTTCGATTCCCCCCGCCTCCACCAATTCCAAAAGGCCAACCCAAGCGGGTTGGCCTTTTTGTTTCTCACTGTGTCAAACGCTCCAACAGGGCAAGTCGCTCAAGTGCCTGTGTCCTAACATCTCCACAGGTCTCAGCATCGGCCTGAAACTTTACACAGACCTCCGGACGCTCCGGTCTGCCATAGAGCTTACAGCTGTAATCCTCGTCCAGATGAATACAACGCACTCCTGCGGGCTTGCCTTTCGGCATCCCGGGAATGGGACCTGAGATGGAAGGTGCGATACAACAGGCGCCGCACCCTGGCCGGCAGCTCATGGTCTTCATCGGTACCTCACGCTACAATGCCCATTCCGGTTTCACAGAACCCACCAGACAGCCATGACCACACCTCCGCCCCAATCCGTGCTGGACCAGCTTCCCGAAGCCCTGGAAAAAAGGAAAGCCAGGCAGCGCCGGTTCCAGGACATCGAATACTGCCATTTCATAGATGACTGGCATCATATTCCCCGTGGTACTGCCATCTTCGACAAACAAGTCGTCTACGGCTACCCGCATATCGGTAGGGTA
>JALVSV010000352.1 GCA_027024125.1 Methylothermaceae bacterium
CCCTGCCACAGGCTCGGTCGCTGAGGCCACCGCCAGGCGTTCTGCGAACGCGCTTGCATAGCCCTGGACCGCATAACGCACCCTACCGAAACCACGGTAATACAGCCCGCATACCGTCCCCACCATGGCACTGCTCGCCAGCCCCCCGACAAAACCATGGCGCTCGAGCAAAACCACCTGCAACCCGGCTTCGCTTGCTGCCACCGCCGCCGCGATGCCAGCGGCTCCTGCTCCGACGACGGCGACGTCACACCGTATCGTCTGCATCACCAAGCAATCTCCTGCGCAATGCCGTCAACAGGTAGTCACCTTCGTGCGCCTCTATGACCCCGTCCATGCAGGCAAAGGTTACCCGAAACTGCTCCCGGAAGCGGCTGAAAACGAAAGTCAGGCCTGGCGGATAGACGTTGGGTGGATAATGAACCGCATCGAGGAGTTCGTGTCCAAACAATGTCTTGCAACCAGGCAAGACCTCTCCGGTATCGGAAAAGAAACAACTGCCCATCAACCCTTTGGTTGGTGAACGGAGCAAGGTTCGGTACAGGGGGCCGGGCAAATGGCGCAACAGTCCCATCATCACCAAATAGTGCTCCGGTGCCCTGGAGCGAATGAAGTTCTGTAGCTGCGCAACCAGACCCGCGGTGCAGCTTGCCAGATCGCCCAAAACTTCTACTGGCAAGCGGTAAAAGAGAAAACTGACCTGATTGCCAATCACAGGCCCCACCGCTCCCCGGCGACGCCTGTCCTGGGGAACCGGAAGAAGCGCATCCTCCAGGGCAGCTCCACGCTGTTGCTGCAGGTCCGCAAGCGCACATGCAACCGCTGCCAGACAAAAGGCGCTGGTGAAGAAAGCGCCTCCATGAAGGCGGCAACGCTCTTCGATCAGCCTGGTCTGTTGCAGGGAAAAGGGTATCACCCGATAGCGCAGGACACCTGCGGGTTTGTTTTTGTCATGCAACACCAGTAGCGGTGGCTTGGAGGCATCATAAAGATTGGTCTTCATTTCCCGGGCGATACTGGCCCGTGCACCCAGGGACCGATAGGGCAGCGGTTGCTGAGATTGCCGCAATGACGGCAACTGCGTCAGGCTCCCACCCAAATGCCTGACGAGGAACTCACCGCCGTGGGCATCCATCAGTGTGTGATGCCAAGTGAAAATCAAGCGGGAAGCACGGCCACCATCGTGCAGCAAATCGACTTTCAACGGCGTTTGCCCGGCGACGTCCAGATCTGTTGCCAACAAGGATACGGGCAGGGAACCGGATTCCTCCATCGAATGGACCTGAATATCAGGCAGATCGGCCTTCTCGTCGAGTTTCCACCCCGCCCGCCTGAGCAGACGCTGGGACAGGCGCAGCCGGGTCATCCACCGGTATACGGGATTGGTCTCAAGATCCCGTAGCAACGTCTTTCGCGTAAGATGCCCCCTCAGGGTCACCACGAAAGTGCAAACATTGGCCCCACCGCCTGCCTGCCGCATCGACCGGTCCAGCTGCAGCAGGAAGTGATCGACCTCGTTGAGGGGAATATGCGCCGGGAGATCTCCGTCCATATCAGCAAACGGCTGACTGCAGGTACGAAGCACAACAGCGGCTCAAAGCTGCGACGCTGGCGACGTTTTCCGCAGTCAGGGATTCTGGTGGCAGCACCAGACCGTAGCAGCGTTCGACGAACAGGATCAATTCCATCAGCGCAAAGGAATCCACTCCGATATCACTCAGATCCGTATCCGGGGTGACTGCCACATCCGGTGCCAAAATCCGCTCCTGCAGATACTCACACAGTTGTGCAGCGATTTCCTCAGCCTGAATTTCCTTTGACGCCATGATTCGCTTCCACCATTACTTCATTTGATTCGATAGATTTCAGAATCCCTGTCATACAGACCGAAACGCTCATCCACCAGAAACCGCAGCAATCCCAGATTGAAGCGTCGGGTGGTCGCAGCGCCAATCACGATGGCGGCGATATGTTTTCTGACCCAGGGAAGAAACAGACGCCCTGCCACACTATCGGCCATGGCTTGTCCACGCTCGATACTTGTCATCAGGCGGCCGTCGTAATAAAGCCCGACGATTTCGAACCATGCCTGTAGATGGGCCTTGACTGCCTGTTCATAATCGGCCATGGACCGTCCACTCCCAATCGCCTCCGCCAACTGGTAGGCCCCCTTCATTGCCACCAGCAATCCACTGGAAAACACAGGATCGATAAAGCCGCCGGAATCCCCAAGCATCACCCAATTCTGACCGTACAACCGGGAAGACAGGGATTGATAATTGTCGAAGCTCAATACAGGGGTCAAGCGGCGGGCCAGGGGTGCCAAGCGCTGCAACACCGGATCCTCTCGCAGCAAACGGTCATATTGTTCTTCCGCAGAAGATCCGTGTTGGGTGGCATACTCCTTCGGCACCACCAATCCAAGCGACACCCGTCCCGGCAGAGGAATTCGCCAGCACCAGCCCTGATCAATACGGTCGTTGTGAACATAGCCAGGGTCGACCAGCTCAGTCTGGTCGACATGGGCAAAGAGGGCGACATCCCGCCGCGGCCCTGGTTGCATCGGAATCTTCATCAGACGACCAATCAAATTGGCCCGGCCCGCCGCATCAACGATCAGATCCGGCTCCCTACCCTTCCAATAGCCAGATGCCGACTTCAGCGATTCTGCATCGAGACGAACCTGATCTGTACCATCGACCCGGTCCAGCCGGACCCGGCGCCTGATCCAGCAGGCACCTGCCCGCTGGGCATTCTCCAACAAGGTGGCGTTGAAGCGCTTGCGTGGAACGTTGTAGGCATAGGTGGGCGTTCCCTTCGGATTGTCCTGAAAACGGAACTCGAAGACCCTCTCGGCATCGTAGGTAAAGCAGGCCCCTGGCTTCAGGAGGCTGTCGGCGGCGATTTCCTCCTCCACCCCCAAATCCTGCAACATCGGCACGATCATCGGCACCAGGGATTCACCGACCAGGACCGGTGCCTGTGCAGGCAACGAAAACATGACCACCCGATGTCCTTGGCGGCAAAGCAGGGTCGCCAGTGTACTGGCAGCAGGGCCACCTCCGATGATGGCGATATCACGCTGTTGAATCATCGATTTTGGAATTATGTAGCAAATTAAACCATCAGGGTGTGGATACCTGAAACTGGGCTCTTGTGAACATTTATCCGACGCCTCAAGTCCAGCCACGGCGGATGTAACATCCAAGGGCATGGACTTCGATCAATTAACTCATGAGCAGGAACAAACTCAACAACCGTCCAGGAAAATGTCTTGGCTTCAAACACTCGTTCAGGAATTGCTTAACTCGTAATATACAGTAGTCAGGATATGCTAAATATAGCTTGCAGTTGAATACATGAACTCTTAGCTGAAGAAAGTCATCATGAAACATAAAATTCTCTTGGTCAACTTGGCCGTATTGCCCATCCAGGACCACGTCATTTAAACACGTAACGGATTGAATGAAGGGGCAGGTGGTCTGCTTCGAAAACCTCGCCGGCAAAGAGGCCGGCGTGGAGCCTACAGGGGCGAGCCCGGACCGACAAATTTGTCGGGAACAAATTTGAACAGCCGACAGGCTGGCCCCAACGGGGTGAACCACAGGGAAGTGGTTCATAAAGTCCAGTGAACTTTCGCAGACGGGTGAGCGCCCAAACAGGGAAGTTTGGGCAGGGCTTTCTTGCGCAGCAGGACTGCACAGCAAGAAAGTATTCACGGCGTTTTTCGAAGCAGACCACCTGTCCCGGCATGAATAGATGACGGGACCCTGGACAAGGGATAATCTCCTATGGATTTCAAGCATTACATTCCACACAATAATCGAATGCTCAATCACCTCAGTTTGAAAACCCGCGTCAATCTCATTATCGCCGCCATCCTGGCGCTTATCGTTCTCATCGGAAGCGTCCTGGTGATCCGGCATGTTCGAGATTCCGTGGAACGGGAAACCCGTTCGGCGCTGCAACTTGCACTGGAGATGGTCGAGTCCGCCCGCCTGCAGGGACCTATGTCCGGCGCTCAAACCGGCGCCTGGATGGCCATGCTGAAACGTCTGAGTCACAGCCGCCATGTACGCCTGCACGTTCTCCACGGAGACCACAGCACCCCTCCATTTCCACCCAGCCGCATCCCCGGGGTACCCGAATGGTTTGCAGCCATGGTCCGTCCGCCGGACATGATGGTCGAACAACGGATACCCACCCGAGATGACAGGCAGATTCGAGTTGAACTGGTCGCAGATCCCGGGGATGAAATCGCCGAAGCCTGGGAGGAGACCCAAGTATTCCTGGGGCTCATCCTGCTGTTGGCAGGATCGTGTTTCGCCGCCCTGTACTGGATACTGGGGCGTGCATTTCAGCCAGTGGATGCGGTGTTGGAAGGTCTGGTCGCCCTGGAACAGGGCAAATACGATTACCGATTACCTGACTTCCCCCAGCCGGAGTGGAACCAGATTGCCGCCGCCTTCAACCACTGCGCCTGGGTGCTTGAACAGGCCAGAACCGACAACCGCAGCCTGACCCGTCAATTGCTGAAGGTGGAAGAGGATGAACGCCGCACGCTGGCCCGGGAACTACACGATGAACTGGGACAGGTACTCAGTGCCATCAAAATGATGGCACTGAGCATCAAACAACAGCGTCAACCCGAGCAATCGGTCAAGGCCGCCTGCCTGATTTCTGATCATGTGGATCATCTGTTCGATATCATTCACTCTATGATCCACAAACTCCGCCCCCTGATGCTCGATGATCTGGGTTTGAGCGCCGCCATCGTCACGTTGGTGAATGGCTGGCGCACTCGTCGGCCAGACGTGGACATCCATTTCCATTGTCCACAAAACGTCGACGGTTTCCCAACCGATCAGCAGATCCATGTGTATCGGATCATCCAGGAATCGCTGACGAACGCATTCAAACATGCGAACGCCAAAGCCATCGACTTGGGTTTGGACATCGTCAGTTACGAAGTTCCCACTTTGCGCTGGCTCAAGATCACTGTCGGGGACGACGGCCGGGGCGTGGATTTGTGTACCGGCACCGGCTTCGGTCTCAAAGGCATGCGCGAGCGGGTAGAAAGCCTGGGAGGGCGGTTCGACTGCACGACCGCCCCAGGTCAGGGTTTTCATCTGTCGATTCTCATTCCATTCGAGGAGGAACACACCGATGACCGTCCGCGTCATGCTTGCGGATGACCATGCTGTGGTCCGGGCCGGCTACCGTTTTTTACTGGACCAGATTGGCAATATCCAGATCGTGGGCGAGGCCGAGGACAGCGATTCGGCTTACCACCAGTACTTTACCCATAGCCCTGATGTTCTGGTGCTCGACCTCTCTCTTCCAGGCGCCGGTGGACTGGCGGTCATCCGCAGGATACTCGCCCGTGATTCAAACGCCAGAATCCTGGTCTTCACCATGCATGAGGAAGTCCTGTACGCCAAACGCGCTCTGGAAGCAGGTGCCAAGGGGTACATCAGCAAAAATTCCGATCCCGAAATATTACCCCAAGCGATTGAACGGATAGCGAAAGGGGAAAGCTATATCCTCGAATCCATCGCCCAACAACTGGTATTGCAATACGCCACTGGGGAGGGTGGAAAACATCCCATGCTGGTGCTCACCAATCGTGAATTCGAGGTTTTTTGTCTCGCCACCCAGGGTTTGACCATCCATGAGATCGCCGAAAATTTGCATATCAGCCAGAAAACAACAGCCAACTACATCACCCATATCAAACGCAAACTGGGTGTGAATACGGTTGCTGAACTGGTCCGGCTGGCCTATCTTTACGAAGTGACGTTGGATTGAGCATCGATACACTGGCTTCCGGGAGCTTGCTATACAGACCATTGCTATTGGTATTTCAGCCGGCTCCAGAACATTGAATCATTTCCGAAAAAAGACCGTGACGTTGGCCTCAACAAGTTTCTCCAGTTATCTCACAGAAAAAAACCGCAACCTACAAAGGTTGCGGTTTTCTTGCTCGCTCATTGGTGCCGACGGCCGGAATCGAACCGGCACGGCTTGCGCCACTGCCCCCTCAAGACAGCGTGTCTACCAGTTCCACCACGTCGGCAGATGCTTCATTGGGATTTTTTTTCCTGCTCCGGTGGCACGGGAACGACCACCGGCACATCGGGTACGGACTCTGCAGGTAACGGTGCGGCCTTTTGCTGCTCAGGCGCATGAGGCGCTTCCTCCGTTTTCAGTACCTCCAGAATATCCTTCTTGTTGGACTGATAATCGGTGAAATAGGCTAGCGAAAGGCTGGTGACGAAAAACAAAGCAGCCAAAATACCAGTGGTCCGGGACAGAAAAGAAGCCGAGCCCCTCGCCCCAAAGACGGTACCGGATGCTCCACTTCCAAAAGCTGCCCCCATATCAGCTCCCTTGCCTTGCTGCAACAGCACAAATACAACTATACCAATTGCCAACAATACGTGAAATACGATGAGTACCTGTACCATATCAACTGTTTTCCATTGCTGCCTGGACGATAGCCAGGAATGAGTCGGCCTTCAAAGAAGCCCCCCCGATCAATCCCCCGTCGATATCCTCCTGGGAAAACAGGGAAGATGCATTATCCGCATTGACGCTGCCCCCGTAGAGAATTCTGACATTGGAAGCAACTTCGGGGTCCTGTGCAACCAATTGCTGACGGATGTGTGCATGGACTTCCTGAGCCTGTTCCGGGGTGGCGGTACGTCCTGTTCCGATAGCCCAGACCGGCTCATAGGCAATGACAGCATGACCCAAAGACTGAATACCAGCCTGGCCAAGCACAGCCTGTAACTGCCCGTCGACCACTTTGAAGGTATCGCCCGCTTCCCGTTCTTCCAAGGTTTCCCCAATGCAGAGAATCGGCGTAATACCGTGCTCGATGGCTTTCTGATATCGGGCAGCTATCAATGCATCGGTTTCACCATAGACTTGGCGGCGCTCAGAATGCCCTACAATCGCCAAGCTGCAGCCGAATTCCTTCAGCATCGGTGCAGAAACTTCACCTGTGAAAGCACCGCTGTCCTGGTCGGCAACATTTTGCCCTCCCAGCTGCACCATAGACCCCGCCAATCTCTCAGAGACTCCAGGGATGAATACATAGGATGGGCAGACTCCCACCTCCACCTGACATTCTGAAGGCAACCCAGAAACGATGGCATCGGCCAGCTGGACCGCGCTTTGGCAAGTCCCGTTCATTTTCCAATTCCCAACAACCAAAGGTCGCCGCATGATTTACCCCCTGAAAATTCGATTAATTCTATCCGGATACGACCGTATTGGCAAATCCAGCCACTAGGTTCACAGGATTGCGTCATCTGTTCAAGCTACAGGGCAGATGGTCTGCTTCGAAAGACCGTGAAACTTTCCAGCAGGCTCCTTGCCGGCGAGGCTTTCGAATCAGACCATCTGCCCTTCATTCAATCCTTTACGTGTTTATTTGATGCGGCCCAGCTTCAGATCACTGGCCCTGACATTCAGGTCAATTCCAATACATCCTGCATGTCGTACAAACCTGCCGGCTGCTGCATGAGCCAACGTGCAGCCCGCAAAGCGCCATTGGCGAAGGTCATGCGACTGGATGCCTTGTGGGTGATCTCCAACCGTTCGCCATCGGCGGCGAACATCACCGTGTGTTCCCCGACAATGTCGCCGGCACGAATGGTGGAGAAACCGATGGTCTTGCGGTCGCGTTCGCCGGTATGGCCCTGACGGCCATAGATCGCACAGTCATTCAGATCCCGACCTAATGCCGAGGCCACCACCTCTCCCATGCGCAGCGCGGTACCAGAGGGCGCATCGACCTTGTGGCGGTGATGTGCCTCGATGATCTCCACATCGACTTCATCTCCAAGCACCCTGGCGGCCATTTCCAGCAGCTTGAGCGAAAGATTCACACCAACGCTCATATTGGGCGCCTGTACGACAGGGATTTCGGAGGCTGCCGCCATGATTGCCCCCCGGTCCTGATCGCTGAGGCCAGTGGTACCGATTACCAGCCGCTTACCGTGGCGACGGCAGTAGTCGACAAATGATTGACATGATTCTGGCAGGGTAAAATCGATCAACACGTCGAAGTCACCGCATTGGTCCAGAGTCTCCCTGATCGGCACATCCAAGGTCCCCACACCTGCCAGCTCGCCAGCATCCTTGCCCAAGGCACCCGATTCCGGTCTGGCAGTCGCCGCGGTCAAAACGAGATCGTCAGCCTGGGCAATGCCCTGGATCAGGGTTTTCCCCATTCTCCCAGTGGCACCAGGAATCGCAATGTGAATCATGGTCAGTGCTCCTTACTGGTCAGTTTTTCGAAAAATTGTTTCACTCCATCGAGCCAACCATGTTCCTGGGGACGGTGATGACTGCCTCCGCCCTGAAGAGATTTATCCAGTTGTCTGAGCAATTCGACCTGTTCTTTGTTCAGCTTCACCGGCGTTTCCACCCGAACCCGGCAAATCAGATCACCCACAGCCCCCCCGCGCACCGGCTTGACGCCCTTCCCTTTCAGGCGGAACAAAGCGCCGGTCTGGGTTTCCGGTGGGATCTTCAGCATGACCTTGCCTACCAGGGTCGGTACTTCCAACTCACCCCCCAGTGCGGCAGTAGTGAAGCTGATAGGGACCTCACAGTGAAGGTGGGCACCCTCGCGGGTGAAAATCGGGTGTTCCTTGACGTGGATCTGGACATACAGGTCCCCCGCAGGTCCTCCATGCTCACCAGCCTCCCCCTCCCCCGCCAAACGGATGCGGTCTCCACTGTCCACCCCAGGGGGAATGGAAACCGAAAGGGTCTTGGTTTTCTGCACTCGTCCCCGCCCCTGACATTTGGGACAAGGATCACGAATTTCCCTGCCACTGCCCTGACAGTTGGGACAAGTCTGCTGTACCGAGAAAAAACCCTGCTGCATCCGAACCACCCCTTGACCGTGGCACAGGGAACAGGTCACGGGGCTGCTTCCGGGGCGTACGCCACTGCCACCGCAGCTCTCGCAAGCCACCAGGGTGGGGACCCTGACTTCCACCTCGGTCCCGGCAACAGCTTCTTCCAGGGTCAACTCCAGGTTATATCGCAGATCGGTACCGCGCCGGGACCGGGTGCGCTGACCACGCCCCCTGCCTCCGCCCATACCGAACAGATCCTCGAAAACCTCACCAAAGATATCACTGAAGGCATCGGCGCTAAATCCACCGCCACCACCTGCTGCACCATGAACCCCGGCGTGACCACACTGGTCATAGGCCGCCCGCTTCTGCGGGTCGCTGAGAACATCATAAGCCTCTTTGACCTGTTTGAATTTCTCTTCCGCCTCGGGATCCCCCTGGTTGCGGTCCGGGTGATATTTCATCGCCAGCTTCCGGAATGATCGCTTGATCTCCGTCTCACTGGCATTTCTGGCAACCCCTAAAATGACGTAATAATCTTCTGCCATAGACACAACGGCGCCGCCGGCACAGGCCGGCGGCTCTCCTCTCGGTTAATCTCTCAGGTTGAACGATAACCCATTAGGGCCATGGTTATTTCTTGTCGTCGTCCTTGACTTCCTCGAATTCAGCATCGACTACATCCTCAGCTCCTGCCTCGGCAGAGGGGCCGGCCTGGCCTCCTGCTTCAGGGCCAGGACCGCCGCCTTCCCCACCGGCTGCACTGTAAGCCTGTTGAGCAAGCTTACCAGACAACTCGGCCAACTGGCGGGTCTTGGCCTCGATGGCATCCTTGTCATCACCCTTGATAAGCTCCTCGAGTTCCTTAGCCACCTGCTCGATCTGCTCCTTGTCACTGGCCGAGACTTTGTCCCCCAGCTCTTCGAGGCTCTTGCGAGTGGCATGTACCAGGGCATCGGCCTCGTTCCGGGCAGTCACCAATTCCTTGAACTTGCGGTCTTCCTCGGCGTGGAGCTCCGCATCGCGGACCATGCGCTGAATCTCTTCTTCGGTCAGCCCGCTGGAAGCCTTGATGACGATCGATTGTTCCTTTCCAGTGGCCTTGTCCTTGGCCGACACATTGAGGATACCATTGGCATCGATGTCGAAAGTCACCTCGATCTGTGGCATACCCCGGGGAGCCGGTGGAATGTCGGTGAGATCGAACTTGCCCAGCGACTTGTTATCCTTGGCCATCTCGCGTTCACCCTGCAGTACGTGGACCGTGACCGCGGTCTGATTGTCCTCGGCGGTCGAGAAGATCTGAGTCGCCTTGGTGGGGATGGTCGTATTCTTTTCGATCAGCTTGGTCATCACCCCACCCAGAGTTTCGATACCCAGGGACAGCGGCGTCACATCCAGCAATAGCACGTCCTTGACCTCACCACCCAGCACACCGGCCTGAATCGCGGCACCCAGCGCCACAGCCTCATCCGGGTTGACGTCCTTGCGCGGTTCCTTGCCAAAGATCTGCTGGACGAACTCCTGTACCTTGGGCATCCGGGTCTGGCCACCCACCAAAATCACATCATCGATCTCAGAAGCCGAAATCCCGGCATCCTTCAAAGCGGTCTCACAGGGCTGCCGGGTTCTGCTGATCAGGTCCTCGGTGAGCGATTCCAGCTTCGCCCGGGTCAACTTCACGTTCAAATGCTTGGGACCACTGGCATCTGCGGTGATGTACGGCAGATTGATCTCGGTCTGCTGGGTCGATGACAGCTCGATCTTGGCCTTCTCCGCTGACTCCTTCAAACGTTGGAGCGCCAAGGGATCATTGCGCAGATCGATACCGGTGTCCTTCTTGAATTCGTCCACCAGGTAGTCGATCACCCGCTTGTCGAAGTCCTCACCACCCAGGAAGGTATCGCCGTTGGTAGCGAGCACTTCGAACTGTCGCTCGCCTTCCACCTCGGCCATCTCGATGATGGAGATGTCGAAGGTTCCACCACCCAGGTCGTAGACCGCGATCTTGCGCTCTCCGCCCTGTTTGTCCATGCCAAAGGCCAGCGCGGCCGCGGTTGGCTCATTGATGATACGCTTGACTTCCAGACCGGCAATCCGTCCGGCATCCTTGGTGGCCTGGCGCTGCGAATCGTTGAAGTAGGCAGGTACGGTGATCACTGCCTCTTTGACCTCTTCGCCCAGATAGGCCTCAGCGTCTTCTTTCAGTTTCTTCAGCACCCGGGCCGAAATTTCAGGCGGCGCCATCTTCTTGCCCGCTGCTGGCACCTCCACCCATGCGTCCCCATTGGGCGCAGGCACGATCTTGTAGGACACCATATCCATGTCCTTTTTGACCACTGGGTCGTCGTACTTGCGCCCAATCAGTCTCTTGATTGCAAACAAGGTGTTCTCAGGGTTGGTGATCGCCTGACGTTTGGCGGGGCTGCCCACCAGCACCTCACCCTCTTTGGTAAATGCGACGATCGATGGAGTGGTGCGTGCGCCTTCGGCATTCTCAATCACCCGGGCCTTACCCCCTTCCAGTATCGCCATACACGAATTGGTTGTACCCAAATCGATACCCAAAATCTTTGCCATTGCTTTTTCTCCGTCTATAAGAAATGTTGTCCGTAAATGCCCGCTGCAGTTAAGATGGGGTCATTCGCCACGATTTCAAGCCTGTTCGTCCACCCCGGGGTGCTCCTCAACAGGAGGCTTTGCCACCACCACCAATGCGGGCCGGATCAGGCGATCATTGAGCAGATAGCCCTTTTGAAACACCTTGACCACGGTATCGGGCGGCACGCCCTTGACTTCCTCT
>JALVSV010000353.1 GCA_027024125.1 Methylothermaceae bacterium
ATGGGGGGCTCCAACGTCCCCCAGACCCGCACCCCCGACGCCCACTTCATGACCGAGGCCCGTTATCGTGGCACCCAGGTGGCGGTGGTCAGCCCCGACTACAATGAGGCTGCCAAGTTCGCCGATGTCTGGCTGAATCCCAAACAGGGCCCCGACGCCGCCCTGGGGCTGGCGATGGCCCACGTGATCCTCAGGGAATTCTATCTCGACCGCCAGGCCGAATACTTCCAGACCTACGCCCGCCGCTACACCGACCTGCCGATGCTGGTCAGGTTGGTGGAGAAGGACGGCCGGCTGATACCGGAAAGGCAGCTGCGCTGCAGCGATTTCGACGGCAACCTGGGCGAGGAGAACAATCCCGAATGGAAGACCGTCGCCATCGACGACAACAGCGGCGAAATCACCGTCCCCCGGGGCGCCATCGGCTTCCGCTGGGGGGAAAAGGGCAAGTGGAATCTGGAGGACAAGAACAGCTCTGGTCAGGCAATCGAGCTGCGCCTCAGCAACATTGGACAATACGACCAGGTCGCCGAAGTCGCCCTGCCCTACTTCGGCGGCAAGAGCCACGATTTCTTCGAGGGCACCGACCACCCAGAAATCCTGAAGCGCAAGGTGCCGGTACGCAAGGTCCGGCTGAAAAATGATGAAGAGGCGCTGGTGGTCACGGTCTTCGACCTGATGCTGACCAATCACGGCCTCGATCAGGGTCTGGGTGGCCAGCACATGGCCAGTTCCTATGACGACCCGGAACCCTACACCCCGGCCTGGGCCGAAAAAATCACAGGCGTACCCCGCGACCGCATCGTTGCCGTGGCCCGGGCATTTGCCACCAATGCGGAAAAGACCCATGGCAAGTCCATGGTGATCCTGGGGGCTGGCATCAACCACTGGTACCACATGGACATGCACTACCGCGGCATCATCAACCTTTTGGTGCTGTGCGGCTGCATCGGCCAGGAAGGTGGGGGCTGGTCCCACTATGTCGGCCAGGAAAAGCTGCGCCCGCAGCCCGGCTGGCTGCCGCTGGCCTTTGCCCTCGACTGGAACCGGCCACCACGGCACCAGAACAGCACCAGTTTCTGGTATCTACATACCAATCAATGGCGCTACGAGACCCTGGCAACCTCGGAGATCCTCTCCCCCACCGCGCCGGAAGGCGACTGGCAGGATCTGGCGATGGTGGATTACAACCTCAGGGCAGTGCGCATGGGCTGGCTGCCCTCGGCACCACAATTACAGACCAATCCCCTGGAGGTTGGCAAGGCCGCTGCCGAAAGTAACCAGAAACCCGGTGATTTCGTGGCCGCCAGGCTCAAATCCGGTGAATTGAAGTTGGCCTGGGAAGACCCCGACCATTCCGACAACTGGCCCCGCAACCTGTTCGTGTGGCGCTCCAACCTGCTGGGATCGTCGAGCAAGGGCCACGAATATTTCCTCCGCCATCTGCTCGGCACCCACCACGGGGTCAAGGGTGAGGAACTGGGCGGAATGCGCGACGAGATGGTCACCGCCAAGCGCCCCAGAGAGGTGGTATGGCACGAGGATGCCCCCGAAGGCAAGCTGGACCTGCTGGTGACCCTGGATTTTCGCATGTCCACCACCTGCGTCTATTCCGACATCATCCTGCCAACAGCCACCTGGTACGAGAAACACGACCTCAATACTTCGGACATGCATCCCTTCATCCACCCTTTGACCGCAGCGGTTGACCCGGTATTCGAATCACGCAGCGACTGGGAGATCTACAAAGGAATCGCCAGGAAATTCTCACAGCTGGCACCCGAAGCCGGCCTCGGGGTGGAAAAGGACACCGTGCTGGTCCCTCTGCTCCACGACAGCCCCGGCGAACTGGCCCAGGCCGAGGTCCGAGACTGGAAAAAGGGCGAATGCGAGCCGGTTGCCGGCAAAACGATGCCCGGGGTGGTACTGGTGGAGCGCGACTATCCCAAGGTCTACCAGCGATTCACCTCCATCGGGCCGCTGATGGAGAAGGCCGGAAACGCCTGCAAGGGGATCGCCTGGGAAACGCAGGAAGAAATCGAGTTCCTACGCCAGCTCAACGGCACTGACGAGGAGGGCCAGCCGAAGATCGAATCGGACATCCAGGCAGCCGAGATGATCCTGACCCTGGCCCCGGAAACCAACGGCCACGTGGCGGTCAAGGCCTGGTCAAAATTGTCGGAAGTGACTGGCCGCGATCATACCCATCTGGCCAGACCTCGGGAAGAGGAAAAAATCCGTTTCCGCGATCTGATGGCCCAGCCGCGCAAGATCATCACTTCACCTGTGTGGTCGGGGATCGATTCCGAAGAGGTGTGTTACAACGCCGGTTACACCAACGTCCATGAGCTGATCCCCTGGCGCACCCTGTCCGGCCGCCAGCAGCTCTATCAGGACCATCCCTGGATGCTGGCCTTCGGCGAGGCACTGTGCGTCTACAAGCCACCCATCGACACCAAAACCATCGCCCCGATGCTCGCCGAACACGGCAGCGAGGGTCATCTGGTACTCAATTTCATCACCCCGCACCAGAAATGGGGTATCCATTCCACTTACACCGACAACCTGATCATGTTGACTCTGGCCCGGGGTGGCCCAATCGTCTGGCTCAACGAAGAAGACGCTCAGAAAGGAGGCATCACCGACAACGACTGGGTGGAGGTGTTCAATTCCAACGGGGCCTTGGTGGCAAGGGCGGTAGTGTCGCAACGGATCAGGCCTGGCACCCTGTACATGTACCATGCCCAGGAGAAGATCATCAACACGCCGGGGTCGAAGGTCACCGGTAACCGCGGAGGCATACATAACTCGGTCACCCGAGCGGTGCTCAAACCCACCCATATGATCGGCGGCTATGCCCAGCTGTCCTATGGATTCAATTACTACGGCACGGTCGGTTCCAACCGCGATGAATTCGTCATCGTCAGAAAAACCGACGCAGAATGGATGGAGGGATAAAAGATGCGCATCAGAGCCCAGATCGGGATGGTCCTCAACCTGGACAAATGTATCGGCTGCCACACCTGCTCGGTCACCTGCAAGAACGTGTGGACCAGCCGGGAAGGCATGGAATACGCCTGGTTCAACAACGTCGAGAGCAAACCCGGGGTCGGTTATCCCAAGGAATGGGAAAACCAGAAGCGCTGGAAAGGTGGCTGGGATTTGAAAAAAGGCAAATTGAAGCCCTTGATGGGGGGCAAGGGACATTTGCTGGCGAAGATCTTCGCCAACCCCCACCTGCCTGAGATCGACGACTATTACGAACCTTTCGACTACGACTACGAGCACCTGCAGAACGCCAGGGAAGTCCAGGCCCACCCCACGGCAAGGCCGGTATCGAAAATCACTGGCGAAAAAATGGAAAAGATCGAATGGGGTCCCAACTGGGAGGACGATGCCGGCGGGGAATTCGCCCAGCGAAGTCAGGACGCCAATTTCGAAGATGTGGAAAAAGGCATGCTCGCCGCCTATGAAAACACCTTCATGATGTACCTGCCGCGTCTGTGCGAGCACTGTCTCAACCCCACCTGTGTGGCTTCCTGTCCCTCGGGCGCGATCTACAAACGCGAAGAGGACGGCATCGTCCTCATCGACCAGGACCGCTGTCGCGGATGGCGCATGTGTATCTCCGGCTGCCCCTACAAGAAAATCTACTTCAACTGGAAATCGGGCAAGTCGGAAAAGTGCGTGTTCTGCTTCCCCCGCATCGAAGCCGGTGAGCCCACCATCTGTTCCGAAACCTGTGTCGGCCGCATCCGCTATCTGGGCGTACTGCTGTACGATGCCGACCGCATCGACGAAGCGGCCTCGGTAGGAGACGAACAGGATCTATATCAGGCCCAGCTCGACGTCTTCCTCGACCCCACCGATCCGGAAGTGATCGAGATGGCCCGTAAGCAGGGCATACCAGAAAATTGGCTTGAGGCGGCACAACATTCGCCAGTCTACAAAATGGCGA
>JALVSV010000354.1 GCA_027024125.1 Methylothermaceae bacterium
CGACAAGGCCGTCAAGGCGTCCTGGAGGGTTTCGACCGCCACGATTTCCATCCCCTCGATAGGGTGTCTCGGGGTGTTGGCCTTGGGGACGATGGCGCGTTTGAAACCGTGTTTGGCAGCCTCCCGCAGCCGCTCCTCTCCGTGGGGAACCGGGCGCACTTCACCGGTCAGTCCTACCTCGCCGTAGATCACCCAGTCTTTCGGGATGGGGCGATCACGAAGGCTGGACAGCACCGCGGCCACCACCGCCAGATCGCCTGCGGTTTCGGCCAGTTTTACCCCGCCAACCACGTTGATGAACACGTCCTGACCCGCCAGAGGGATGCCGCCATGACGATGGAGCACCGCAAGCAGCATCGCCAAGCGGTTGTGCTCCATCCCTACGGTGATGCGGCGGGGGTTGCCGAGGGGGCTGTCGTCCACCAGGGCCTGGATTTCGATCAGGAGGGGACGGCTGCCTTCACGGATCACGCACACCGTGCTGCCGGAGGTTTGGTCAATCTGACGGGACAAAAAGATGGCGGAGGGATTCTTGACCTGCTTGAGGCCTCCTTCCGTCATGGCGAAGACCCCCAGTTCCCCGGTGGCGCCGAAGCGGTTCTTGACCGCCCGGATCACCCGGAAACGGCTGCCTGATTCCCCCTCGAAATACAACACCGTGTCCACCATGTGTTCCAGTACCCTGGGACCTGCCAGAGCGCCTTCCTTTGTCACATGACCCACCAGGAAGACCGCCGTCTGGCTGGACTTGGCAAGGCGCACCAGGCGGGCGGCGCATTCTCGAACCTGGGACACGGAGCCTGGCGCCGAATTGAGCAACTCCGTATAGACGGTCTGTATGGAATCGATGACCACGACTTCAGGTTTATGCCGGTCGATGACGGTGGCGATCTTTTCCAGGGAAGTCTCTGCCAGCACCGGGATGAGACTGCAGTCGACACTCATACGCCTGGCCCTGAGACTGATCTGCTGCACCGATTCCTCGCCGGTGACGTACAAACTGCCGGCATGGCCGCTGAGGAACGCGGTAGCCTGGAGCAGCAGGGTGGATTTGCCTATGCCGGGATCGCCACCGATCAGGACCGCCGAGCCTTTCACCAGACCTCCACCCAGGACCCGGTCCAGTTCTGCCAGCCCGGTTGAGACCCGGGCCACCTGTTCTGCCTGCACGTCACCGAGGGTGATCACTTTCGCCTGACCGGCAGCACCGGCAAACCCGGCAAAGCGTGGGTTCGTGCCGGGGGGCGGTTCCTCCACCGATTCCACCAGGGTACTCCAGGCGCCGCAACCCGGGCAGCGACCGGCCCACTTGGGCTGGGTATGGCCGCACTCGGTGCAGCTATAGACGACTTTCGTTCGTGCCATAATGCGTGCCTGTTTCGATTCTATGCACCCGGGGGGTGACTCCACAGACCAGGGTATAGGGGATGGTCCCTCCCCTGGTGGCGATTTCCTCCACGGGCAGGTCTTCTCCCCACAGGGTCACTTGCCTGCCCTCGGTGATGCCTGGAAAATCGGTGAGATCCACGGTCAACATATCCATGGAGACTCGGGCGATCACCGGAACCCGGTCATGGCCGATCAGCACCTGGGTTCCCGGGGTGATTTCCCGGGGATAGCCGTCCCCGTACCCCGCACTGACGATCCCGAGGCGGGTGGGGCGTCTGGCGGTCCAGGCGCCTCCATAACCTACCGCTGCACCGTCCGGTATGGACTTGATGGCGATAATCCGGCTTTTCAGGGTCATGACCGGCTGCAGCCCCAGTTCGGTACCCGTTCTGCCTGTAAAGGGAGAGATGCCGTAAAGCATCAGGCCGGGACGGACCCAATCGGCGTGGGTTCGTGGCCAGGCGAGGATGGCGGCCGAATTGGCAATACTGATTGGAAGTTCCAGCGGCCGGACGATCTGCTCAAAAACTGCCAGTTGCCTGCTGGTGAAGGGATTCCTGGTTTCATCGGCGCAGGCCAGATGGGTCATGACCTGGGGTTTGCACTGGGCCAGGTGGGAGAGAGCAACGTCAAACGCCTCCTGGCTCAGGCCTAAACGGTGCATTCCGGTGTCGAGCTTGAGCCAGGGCCGAAGCCCTTGGGGGGGATGACCTGCCAGCAGGTCCAACTGGGACAGGGAGTGAATCACCGGTTCCAGCCGGTGGGTCAGATGAGCCTGGTATTCCTCCTGGTTGGTGTATCCCTGGAGTACCACGATGCGGTGGGCGATACCCGCGCGTCGCAATTGAATCCCTTCCTCCACCCGGGCCACGGCGAATCCGTCGGAGGCGGTCAGGGCACGGGCAACCCTGAGCAGGCCATGTCCATAGCCGTCAGCCTTGATGACGGCCAGGATTTTGGACCCTGGCGCAAGTTTCCTGACCTTTGCCAGATTGGCCCGCAGAGCGTCCAGGTTCAGCTCAGCGATGACAGGAGAGGAAAGGGAATGTTTTGAGGGCATTTGGCCATATGAAAAACATGAATATGACTGTGAAAGATTATAGATTCACCGCAGAGACGCGGAGAACGAAGAGAAAAATTATGTTGCAATAACTCTGCGACCTCTGCGTCTCTGCGGTGAAAAGATTTTCCGGCATCTGTGACGCTGCTTGATCTTTCATCCTCTGGGGTGTCAACATGGGCATCATGATCGTTCGGATGTGGAAATTGTCTAACCAAGTTGATTGGAGTCTCGATCTGTGAGAACTATGTTGATCATCGGCGATCTTATGCTGAAAGAGACTGGACGTCTGGCAGGTGTAAAGGAAAAACGGCACTGACGCAGGATGTCACATTGTGGAGCTTGGATAAATGTCTTCATGCATCAGCGTAGGGTCTGGGCCTGCATTTCATGGCTCAATAATCATCGTCCTTGTAATCGGGCTGGGTGAAATTCTCGAACCTTGTGTACTGTCCCAGGAAGGTCAGCCTGATGGTGCCGATGGGTCCGTTGCGCTGCTTGCCGATGATGATCTCGGCGGTCCCCTTGTCGGCGCTGTCTTCATTATAGACCTCGTCGCGGTAGATGAAGATGATCACGTCGGCATCCTGTTCCAGGGAACCGGACTCGCGCAGGTCCGACATCACCGGCCGCTTGTTGGGGCGCTGCTCCAGGTTGCGGTTGAGCTGCGACAGGGCGATCACCGGCACGTTCAGTTCCTTGGCCAAACCCTTGAGACTCCTGGAGATCTCTGAGATCTCCGCGGTCCGGTTCTCCCCGGCACCCGGGCACTGCATCAATTGCAGATAATCAATGACGATCAGACCCAGCTGGCCGTTCTCACGCACCAGCCGGCGTGCTCTTGCCTTGAGGTCGGTCGGGGTCAGCGCCGGGGTATCGTCGATGAACAGTTTGGTTCCGGCCAGGATGTTGATGGCCGAAGTCATGCGCGGCCATTCCTCGTCCTCCAGTTGCCCGATACGCAGCCGGTGCTGGTCGATCCGTCCCAGGGAGGACATCATCCGCATCGCCAGATGGTCGCCGGGCATTTCCATACTGAATACCGCCACCGGCAGCTGCTCCTTGATGGCGACGTTCTCGGCGATATTCATGGCGAAGGTGGTTTTCCCCATCGACGGCCTGCCGGCGACGATGATGAGATCGGCAGGCTGGAGTCCTGCGGTCATCTGGTCCAGGTCGATGAAGCCGGTGCTGACACCGGTGACGCTTCCGCCCTTTTCGTACAGCTCCTGGATCTTGTCCACGGCCTTGGCGAGAATGCCCTTGATGGCCCGGAATCCGGCATCATTGCGCTGACGCTGGTCGGAGATCCGAAACACCTTCTGCTCGGCGATTTCCAGTAGCTCGTCGACTTCCCGGCCACCGGGGTGAAAGGCGGAGTCTGCGATCTCGGTGCCGACATGGGCGAGCTGGCGCAAAATGGCGCGTTCTCGCACGATGTCGGCATAGGCGATGATATTGGCGGCGTTGGGAGTTTCTTCGGCGAGGGAGGTGAGGTAGGTC
>JALVSV010000355.1 GCA_027024125.1 Methylothermaceae bacterium
GTATTTTGGTATGACCGGTTGGCGTCTCGGATGGCTGATCGTGCCGGAATATGCAGTGGATGTGGCTACACGTCTGGCGCAGAATTTGTTCATTGCCGCACCGACCCATTCCCAGCAGGCAGCATTGGTGGCGTTCTCCCCTGAGACCATGGGGCAACTGGAACACAGGAGGCGTATGTTTGAAACCAGAGGCGATTTTCTATACGATGCCCTGATCGATATGGGTTTTGGAGTCCACTCTAAACCAGAAGGAGCGTTTTATTTGTATGCCAGTTGTGCGCCCTTTGGGATCGAAAGTGGCAGGCTGTGCAGGGATCTGCTGGAGCGAGTTGGCGTGGCTGTGACGCCAGGTCTGGATTTTGGCCATTGGCAAGCCGACAGCCATGTTCGCTTTGCTTTTACCACGGATCTGGATCGTCTCAAGGAAGGCGCTGACAGAATAAGAAAATACCTGCATGCATAAGCACGAGGACATAAATTCTCCGCCTCAACGAGAGATGTTTCTCCAAGTGCAGTGGTGGTATTTGGCCGACGAGACGCCGGCGCTTGCAGGAAATTTTTGTCACAGTGCTTAATGGCTGATATCAATTCATCAATTAATCCCCCTGTCAATCCAGGTTGATTTGACTATCATTGTGAGTGATAGCCATTTATACCTGTACCTACTTGTAACCAGTATAGGATTTCCGGGGCTGTGGACTCTTTGAGTGCAGGTAACGATGGCATGGATTCTTTGCTAAGATTACTTTTTCAAAAAACGATACACGGTACTGAGGAGTCAGTCAGTGGAAAGAATTTGGTTTTCTTGCCGATCGGCATCCTTGTTTGGAGTGCTGCTGTTAGCCTTGAGTGCATGTGCCAAGTATCCTCCCCTCAATCCAAAGGCGGAACCTCCTGCTGACTATACTTACATCATAGGGCCTGGGGATTCCCTTGAAATGTTCGTGTGGGGCAACCCCGAGATTACTCGAGAAGTTGTGGTGCGTCCAGATGGCAAGATTTCGGCGCCTCTGGTGGAAGAGCTACCTGCTACAGGCAAGACGCCTTATCAGTTGGCCCGCGATATCGAAAAGGAATTGTCGCGCTATATTCGAAATCCGTTGGTGACAGTCATCGTAGGAGGCTTCAGCGGTCCCTACAGTGAGCAGATCAGAGTGGTCGGAGAGGCTTCCAGTCCTCAGGCTGTGCCTTACCAGGAAGACATGACCCTGCTGGATCTGATGATCGCCGTGGGAGGGGTGACGGAATTTGCGGCCGGCAACAGAGCCACGATTGTTCGAAGAATCAATGGAGTACAAAGACAGTTCCAGGTCCGGATAGACGATCTGCTGAAAGACGGGGATATTTCAGCCAATGTGGACATTTTGCCGGGGGATATCCTGATCATTCCTGAAGCCTTTTTCTAGTTGAGGATTAAGACGTTATGTATGAGTTGCTGCAACAGGCCCTGGGCTATCTCAAGGTTGCCAGCCGTTACAAATGGTGGGGGGTGGCAACGGCCTGGATGATTTGCCTGGCCGGTTGGGCCTTCGTGTCACAGATGCCGGATAAATATACCGCGACTGCAAAAGTGTATGTGGATACCCGTTCGGTATTGCGCCCCTTGCTGAGAGGTTTGACCATTCAACCGGATGTGAGCGCCAGGGTTCGCTTGATGACGAGATTGCTTTTCACCCGCCCCAACCTGGAGAAGGTTGCGAGAATGACAGATCTGGATCTGACTGCAAAGGATGAAAAGGGGATGGAAGCGATCGTTAACCGGCTTAAGAATTCGTTGGAAATATCCAGTTCACGTCAAGAGAACATTTATTCCTTAAGTGCCCATGATTCCGACCCGCAATTGGCCAAAAGACTGGTACAGGCAATGTTGACGGTGTTTGTGGAACAGGCTCTTGGTGAAAGTCGGAAAGATTCGGATTCTGCCCAACGCTTCCTGATTCAGCAGATAAAGGAATACGAACGCAGGCTACGGGTAGCAGAAAAGAATATTGAGGAGTTCAAACGAAAAAACTATGGATTGCTACCGGGGCAGGGTGGGGATTTGTACGAGCAGTTGCAAAAGGCCCATTCACAATTGGAAGAGGCAAAACTGGCGCTAATGGAGGCAGTCAATAGGCGTGACGAAATAGCTCGGCAGTTGGAAGATGAAGAGCCGATGTTTATGGAGTTTGGTGAAGAAACCCTCAGTCCACTGGAAACCAGGATTCAGGCGCTGGAGTCTCGATTGGACGATATGCTACTTCAGTATACTTCCAAACACCCCCAAGTGATTGCCCTTAAACATAGCATCGCCCAGTTGAAAAAACAACAGGCGGAACAAACGAATGAAGCAATGTTGCCCGATGACGGCTCAGGTGGTGAAGCCAATCCTATCTTCCAGCAGATGCGGATTGCCCTCAGTGAGGCTGAGGCCAATGTGGCCTCTTTAAAAGCACGGGTGAAGATCTATGAAAAGAAAATAGAAACCCTGAAAAACCAAATGGATGAACGTCTGAAGGTTGAAACTGCATTGAAGAGCCTGAACCGGGATTATTCAACGATCATGGACAATTATAACGAGTTGCTTTCCCGCCGCGAACAGGCAAGTCTCTCTGAAAGTGTGGAGCAGAATACCGATACAGTGAAGTTCCGGGTGGTGGACCCCCCCCAAGTGCCTTCCAAACCGTCGGCCCCCAATCGGATTCTGCTTTCAGTTGGCGTTTTGGGGGGCGGTTTTCTGGTAGGTTTTGGTCTCACTATCTTGTTGGCATTGCTACGGCCAACCTTTATTTCCGTGCAGCAATTGAGG
Organism: Methylothermaceae bacterium; assembly: GCA_027024125.1. GTDB lineage: Bacteria > Pseudomonadota > Gammaproteobacteria > Methylococcales > Methylothermaceae > Methylohalobius. The sequence goes on from JALVSV010000355.1 coordinate 2,789, forward strand.
GAAATATTGCAGCTTCCGGTGCTTGGTTCGGTTTCGATGAATTGGGTTCCGGCAATCCAAAGGAAAAAATGGTATGAATTCCTGAGGTTCTGTGGGGCCTGTGCAGGGTTGTTGATCATTTTTGCTATGTTGTTATTGATGGAAGTCAAGGGAATCAACCTGTATTCCCTGAATATCTGAATTGGGGGAATCCGTGAGTATTATTGAAAAAGCTCTGGACAAACAGAATCAATCCAATGAGGCGCGTTCTCCAGAGCCTGCTGCTACAGGGATACCTGAGGCCTTTGAAGCACCTTTAAGTCCTGAGGTGAAAGAAAAAAAACAAGAGTCCCGGCCCCCGAGAAAATCTCATATAAAGCTTCCCATAGAACGTTTGAAAGAAAACGGAATGTTGGTGCCCAATTCGGCAAATGGGCAATTGGCTGAGGAATACCGGGTAATTAAACGTCCTTTGTTGATGAATGCCTTCGGAGAAGGGAATGAGGTGATTCAAAATGCTAACCTGATCCTGGTGACCAGTAGCCTTCCAGGTGAAGGGAAAACGTTCAATGCAGTGAATCTTGCCCTCAGTATTGCTGCCGAACGAGACCGGACAGTACTCTTGGTGGATGCCGATGTCATCAAACCAGCTGCATCCAGGTTGTTTGGTGTAGAAGATCGTCCAGGATTGATCGATCTCCTTGAGCGTGAAAAAACATTTCCAGAAGTATTATTACGAACAGATGAGCCAAAATTGGCAATCATCCCCGCAGGCCGCAGGCATTCACACGCTACCGAACTTTTGGCCAGCGAGGGCATGAAACAATTGGCGCGGGATATGTCTAGAAAATATCCTGACCGAATCATTATTTTTGATTCTCCACCCTTGCTGGCGACGACCCAAGCTGGAGTTCTGGCGAATCATGTTGGGCAAATTGTGCTGGTAGTAGAATCAGAAACTACCCCTCAATACATTGTCGGGGAAGCTGTACGCATACTGTCTGATTGCGATGTGGTGGGATGTGTGCTCAACAAGACAAAACAGGGATTTGGCTTGGGATACTATGCCTATTACGGATATAAATATTATTATCAAAATGATAACGACAACATATGATATGGCATGGGAAGGTTTAAATGGACATTGTTCATTCCTGCTTTGCTTTATCCTCAAT